>NZ_QTMC01000029.1:0-24479 GCF_003602965.1 Bacteroides sp. AF25-5LB | reverse complement strand
AATTTAAAATTCCATGCAGCTTTTCTGTCTTCGGTATGTTTGGAGAAATATTCAAGGATATGAAATGAGAACGGCAATACGTGATATTGCGGAAGGAGCAGATATGGGATTGGAAACAGGAAGCGTGCCCGGGCTTTCATGCTGTTTATACGGCGGTGTTGATTTTGGGGAGGATTACAGGGAAGTGACAGGAAGGTTGGCCGTTCCGGAGAAATTGTATGTGTACGTTGTTCCTTTCGAAATACGGAGTCCTTTAAAATCATGGAAGACCTCATTCGGGAGTGTGTCTCGATATTTGCCTGAGACAAAATTATAAGTCGCCTATTCATGGATAAGTATTTGGAATATATCAACGACATGCTACGATGCGATAAAGAGAATCGGAACGGCAGACTGAAACTCGCAACCGGCTGATAATGCGGACTATTCTAAAACAAGTGTGGAAAACTTGAAGACATCCGACGGAAAACCTTGGAAAAAGAAGAACCGGACAAAGTCTCCGCCTTCAAAATAATGCTCTATTATGCCACAGGTGCAGCATTACTTGTCATTCCGGATTGGCTGCCCATGAAATCCACCGCCCGCCATCAAGAAAACGGCCGGTGTCATATGGCAGGTAATCGTAGCGACAGCCCGTCTTTGGAACCCGTTGTCACCCTAAAGGATTTTACTGATATATTATTATGTCAGTCCTTTTTCAAATCAAAATACAGCAAACGGGTTTTCAAAGATTCATCTTGCGGAATATCATAATATTGCTTTTCTATCACGTCTGTTTTATAGAGTGGAACGAAACCGTTTCTTTCATAATACCTGAGAATCTTTTCCTCATTGTATGCATCCACCACGATAAAACGGCATCCTGTCTTGTTATCCTCATGACGGAACCAGTCCTTTATGAAAGCCATCAGTTGCCGTCCTACGTGGCTTGATGTACCCTGAGATTCCAGGTTGACACCCAGTCTTCCTATCAGCACGGCCGGATAGCTGCGTCCACGTTTAGGATTTACAATATTGCGTTGCAGCCTGTTTTTATCAATGGGTGATATTAATCTGGTCTTGATACTGTCATTGGACAAGGTAAACAAGGCCACAATACGATGCGGGATTTCAGTCGTCACCCAACAATATGTTTTCCCAAGGAGTTCATCCGCATACAGATCGGCATCATTGAGAAAAAAATCATCAAGGTCATTCTCGCCACAAGTGAAAGGAAGGCAATTCCTCCGTACTTCCTTGTTATAGGCAAGCATGACACAATCATCATATAAAGAAATACCGTCCATTGCTGTTAATTGAACCGGAATGAACGGGATTTCTCCAATACTTTTCGCAACCGTTTCTTTGCCTCCACTGATAACCGGGGGGTTGCCTTTGCGGCGTTCTTGTCTGCACTGCGTACGAAATCTTCCGCCGTAGCGCCCTCCAAAACCGGAATGTTCTTGATAGTTATAGCCATAATATTATTTTTTGCAAAAATACAACTTTGTTGTTATACAGCCAAATAATAGCCCGTCTTCCACTCTTTTTTTCGGAATGTTCCTCCATATCCGGAAAAGTCTGTGTCACGCCACCCGTTGCGGTAAGCCGTTTTTCTCAAGGAAAGGACAGGTAATACCGGCGGACGTGGATATGGGCAAAACAACCCGCATATGCAATGCAGAGGGAGCAGGAGAGCCTTCACCACAGCCGGAGAGAAAAGTGGTCTCATGCCGGGGTACGGCATGAAAAGGGGGGCTCCCGGACAGTTCTTTTCCTTGTCGCACATGCACTACGTCGGTCGCAGTTTTCCCTTTCCTCAGATGGCATCGCATATTTCCTTCTCCATCTTTTCCAACTTATGGGACAGGATTTCCATGTCGCTGCTGATCTTTTGGTTGGTTATCCGGGCATATATCTGGGTGGTTTTCAAATCCGTATGCCCCAAAAAACGGCTTACGGTCTCGATGGGTACACCGTGCGAGAGCAGCACGGTGGTGGCGTTCGTATGCCGGGCCACATGATAGGTCAACCGTATCTTGAAACCGCACTGCCTGCCAAGTTCCTTCAATATGGTGTTGCATCTGCCGTTGCTCGCTACCGGAAATACATGATCGTCCTTGGACAGCCCCTTATACTTCTCTATGATGCGCTTGGGCACGTCCAGCAGGCGGATGTTGGACTCGGTGTTTGTCTTGCGACGGCGGGTGATGATCCAGAGGTTGCCGTCGAAGAAGGTCTGGAGCCGGTCGGTCGTCAGTGCCTTCACGTCCGCGTATGCCAGTCCGGTGAACACAGAGAAGATGAAGAGGTCGCGTACCAGTTCGCAGGTCCCGCTTTTCACCAGGGTCTCCATCAACGTCTGTATCTCACGCTCCGTCAGGTAGCCCCGGTCAACGCTCTCGGGGGAATTGATGTACCCGGCGAAGGGGTTGAAGGGAAGCGCACCGCTGTTGCGGGCGATGGAGATGACGTGCTTGAGCCCGATCATGTAACCCCATACGGTATTGGTGCGGCATTTCTTCTCCGTACGCAGGAAATACTCGAAGTTGTTGATGAAGGTCAGGTTGAGTTCCTTCAGGGGGATGTCGTCACGGTGATATACTTTCGGGACGAACTCGCAAAGGTGCCTGCATATGGTACGGTAGCGGTTGTATGTTCCCTGCACGCGGCTGTGTCCCACTTTCTTGATGAACTCCTCGTTGTGCTGCTCGAAGAGCTTCAGCAGCGTCTCGCGTTTCACGCCCAGCCCGAGGCAGGCGTCCCTCAGCCTGGCGGCGGTGACATAGCCGTCGGACTGCATCAGTTCCTGGTAACGGCGGTTCACGTCCACGCGTATCCGGTCAACCGCCGCATTGATTTTCTGCGCCTCGGCGCTCTTGCCCGTGGCACGTACCGTTTTCATGTCCCAAAGTTTCGGGGGCACGTCCAGCTTGCAACTGAACTGCTTGATTTCGCCGTCCACCGTAAGACGGCACATCAAGGGGAGATAGCCGTTGGCTCTCTCGCCGCCCTTCTTCACGTAGAAGAGGATTTTGAAGGTCGATCTGCTCATACTCGTTTTCATACTTTTTTGATCGTTACAAAGTTTATATCAAACGAGTTGTCCTCAGGTATGAAAAACTGTGCAAATTACTGAAATAGAATCTATTGTGCCGTTTCTTGTTCCTGTTATATCAGTAACGATATGGGAACTGAAGTCTTTCGCAGCTTTTAGCGGACCTCCTTTTTCAGCTTATGCAGTATTATGAGTTAAACACCTAACTGCTTAATGGACTGCATTCTTGCTGTATTATCATCAACCTTGCTTTTTCTTGCTGCGTTTACTTTATGTTGCTTCATGTATGATTAATTACCTGACCGCCACCTCTCCTGCGGGTATCTTTTCTTAGCGGATGATGGTCAGCGTCCCTTCCTTCACCTTCTTCTCTTTCACCGGAGCATCCGCAGAGGCATATCCCAGGGCTGCGCAGCCATATACCTTATGATTTTCGGGTACACCCAGCTTTGTCAAGAAAGCGCGGACATCGGGGTCGTCGCACGTCTGCCTCAATTGGTTAATCCAGCAGGTATGGGGCATAGAACGAAGCGGTTTTTTCAATGGTCGGGAAAAATGGGCGAAAGGTTTTGAAAACCAAAGGGTTTAGGCATGATCGGGAAAATGGGCTGAATATTTCGAAGCGGTTTTTCTCTTTACATGGCTTACATCTGCTTTACGTTTGAGGGGCTTTTCTTCGGATATTCGGGGGATTGCTTTACATCGGGCTTGCAGATGGGGCTAAAACGGCCTGGAAGGGTTTTATTTTCGGCTGTGTGGCCGTTTTATGGCTGGGTTGATGGATTTTGTTATATGATGGTGTGAACGGCTGTGTGGCCGTTTTTTTGTGCCTATTTTTAAAGATGTTGCCTTAAAATTCTTCCAAATAAGTATTATTTGGTATATTTGCAGCATAATAGAAACGAATATGGCAAAAGTGATTCATGTGCATTTGCTGCATAAAATAGACGGGACGAAGCAGAAAGATTGGTATTTCAGCAGTATATCGGCTGTTTATACGGTTCTGACGGCAGATCAGGTGGGGGCAACCAAGAATTACCTGCTTCATGCCGGGCTGTCTGGTAACGGCACAATATGCACGAAAAAGGCTATAATTAAGCAATCTACGCTCATCTCGGGTGGTAGTAAGGGAATGGTTAGAACGATATAATAGCGCCGTTAGAAAGGCTTGTAGGCGTTATTTCTTTGAATGCTGATTGGGGAGCTTATGGCTCCCTTTTTTTATGCCCCTACGGTTGGTTTTATTTGGTTAGGGGTTACTATTGGGGTTACTGTTAGGGGTTACTACTTCTTTAAGTTAGGGGTTACTTTAGGGGTTACTTTTTCAGTTCTCAGAGGGTACGCCCGAAATAGGAAACTATGTTATAAATGAAAGCAAGTGCCGTTTTTCTCTGTTTTCAGAGAGGAAAAACGACACTTGTTTGTGTGATATACCTTATTATAATAAAATAAATCCTTTGATTTACAGTGTATTTACGAGTTTGCTTCAGGTAAATTCCTTCAAAAGTGTGTGCGTGCGTCCTTTTTTAGCCTTCTGTAGGAGGCATGCGTGTACCACTTAGAAGAACTTGCTGATACTTCCGATTACTTCAAAGACATTGATGATGCGTGATTTGTCGAATTCCTGTTCATCGTAGTCATTGGTGTTGATGGGGATGAAGCGCAGCTTGTCCGGATCCGGCGACCTGCGGAGGATTTTAATGGTGCGGATGGTATCCAACACCACTGCATAGATTTCGCCATATTGGATGTCGTTGAGTGTGCATTGGTGCAGGGCAATGATGTCGCCATGGTTTATTTTGGGTTCCATGGAGTGCCCGGTGACATTGCACCAAAGGCTGGCTTTTTCGAATCCCCTTATTACAATGTTGGTGGCAGGTATGTTTACCTGTGAATTAAACACTTCATCAAAGCCCCCGATAAAGTCCACATCGTAGTATGGTGTACCGATGGATGGGTTCATAGATGTGGTAGGCAGAGTCGAAGAATTTGCTTCGTCTATTGTTTTAATGCCGTTCAAATCATCTTTCAACATGCTTCCTGCACCAGTAAGTAACCAATCGGCAGATAATTCCGGATAGGCTAATAGAATTTTTTCAATATTCATTGAGCTCATGCCTTTGCCAGACACCTTTGCTTTCCCAATAAGTCCAACAGAAAGACCGGCATTAACAGTCATTTGATTGTCATTTATGCCCTTTTTCTCCATGAAATATTGAAGTCTTTCTATAAAATTCATATCCTTATATTGATTTTCTTCCATATTTAGTTTGATGTATTGAAATAATTCTATATATTTGCAGCGTGTTTAAGATGTAAACAGCGCGCCAAATATACAAAAAAGGCGTGTGATTAGCGAATTTTAAGGATTAAAGAAAATGAAAGCAAAAGTAATTATAGCTCAAGCAACAGCCGAGACCGCCGAAGCTCTTTACGGACTGGTCAAGAAGATGGTAGATACAACAGCAATCAAGGCTTATCCCAGTGTAGATTATCAGGCAGTTTTCTTTTCAGCTGATAGATACGACTTAGACTTTGTAAAAAGAGTATTGGCGGATAAGTGCTTTTCTTTCAAAATTGAAGATGCAGAATAATACAATAAAATAAGTGAGTTTATGACACAGCAAGAATTTATGGAACGGACGGGGATAACCCCTACAGCAGAGGATTTTGATTACATCCATGCGGTTTATCTGAACACTTCGATGAACAAGGATGAGTTCTGCAAAGATTTCAAGAAACATGGGGACAGCCGGATTATCCGCGATGTTCATGTGCGAGTGCTGAACTATGAAATGAAATGTGAACGTCAAAAGGAAGTTATCGACAACCTGACCGATTTTCTGATTGGCAAGGCACATGCGTATGACGATACCGATTTCCGCAAAGAAGCGGTAGGGCTGGTCGGTGAGATGGAAGTGGTGAAACGGACCATTGAATTGGGGCTTCCGCTTTGGGATGAAGACAGGATGGTTGTCCTTTCGATGATAGAAGAACAAGGCAAATAGATTGCCGGATAACTGGCAGCCCGGAAAGACGGGCAGGGGCGGCAGGCACGGCCGGAGAGTTGGTAAATCGAAATAAGAAAGCGTAGAAAGCCGTCGGGGTTCGATTCCCCGCGCCCCACGATATAAACTTTTAAAATTTAGAGTTATGGCAAAGAATTTCAATCCGAGAACAGCAGAGAGTCTGTTCAAACAGAAGTTGCGCACGATGATAGGCAGTACGGCACATACGCAGAATATTGCCGACCAGGCGATGGAGCTGGCTGGACAATTCATGACGGAGGATGAGATAAGCAACTCGGATGCCTACCGGGTGATAGAGAATGTGAGCTGTGTGTGTGAGGAAGCGATGCAGGTGCTGGTCGAAGAACTGCAGAAAGGGACACGCCTTCATGAAATACTGACGGGTGATTAGGAAATAGCGGAAGCCGTTGAAAACCTTTGAACGAACGATAACGATTAAAAAGTATGACGATATGAGAAAGCAGATTTTGACAGATAACGAGACCAAGACCTTCTTGATGAAGACATTCGGATGCAGCCGTCAGGCTGTGTGGCAAGCACTGAATTTTGTCCGTGACAGCGATCAGGCGCGCCGGATACGCACTCTTGCCCTGAAGCGAGGCGGCAAACTGACTGACGGGAACTTCATCCCGAACTGCGAAACCACCTTCGAGGAGTGCGAGAAGACCATGACCTGCACTTTCGGTCCCCGTGTAAAACTCGTGGTCCACAGAAAGACCAATGATGTGGATGTGTACGTGGACGGAAAACGGACTGAAACCTACCAATGTGAATTTGTATCGGATTTCATGCAGCTGCAGCACGAGACCCAACAGATGGCATCTGCCTTATAAATAGAAATGAAATGGAGTATTATGGAAAGATATTGTGCATATCCTACAATGACCTGACTTACGATGACCGACCGGTGATGGTGAACGGAAAGGCAGACTACAGCAGAAGCCGCACGCTGAAAGGAGTTCATCCTTCCACTCTTTCCGAAGAAGAACTTGCTCCCATCATGTCGATACCCAATTACAAGAAGTTAGCGGCAAAGGAGAAAATCAATGTAGTTCGATCCGGAAGAGGTCTGGGAGGTTACGTTTTGGTAGAAATAGCCACCATGCCCCTACGGTTTCAGGAAAGGATAAAACTAAAATACGGAGATATGAAAGAAGACGTAATAAGAAACTGGCTCGGCAGCCATTACCACATCGATGCGAAAGCCCGGGAATTTTACACCCGGTTCCGTTTTGACAACGGAGATACACTGCCACCGGAACACATCCAAGAATATACGGTAAACGCTTCGGTAATTGAGGCAGTGATGCGTGCCATGGAGGATGCCACGTTTATGCGAAAGGCCATGAAGGCCGGGCCGGTGAACTGGGGCGAACTGGCAGGAGCCATCAGTTACTACCAAGCAGAGTTCGGACATACCTTGCCTGTCAGTTCCAACCGCTTCAAGAAGCGTGTGAATGACTTCAAGGCCAACGGCTATGAAAGCCTTATCAGCCGCAAGTTCATGAACCAGAACCGCCGGAAAGTGACCTATGACATTGAACGCCTGCTGCTGAGCATCGATGCCCAACCGGAGCAGCCCTTCAATACCACCGTGTGGGAACAGTACAATCTATTTGTGCAAGGAGAACTGGAGCTATATGACCCCGAAACCGGCGAGGTGTTGAATCCGGCAGACTTTACCGACAAGGATGGAAATCCGCTGGTATTGAGCCCGGCCACAGTAGCCAACTACCTGAACAACCCCAAGAACAAGGCCCTTCGCGGTAAGCTGCACATGAGCCAATGGGATTTCAACAATGCCTACCGTCCTTATCATCTGCGCAGCATCGGTGAATATTCCTTGAGTAAGGTTTCTCTTGACGACCGCGACCTGCCGCGCCCAATGAAGGATGGCAACCGAGTGAAAGCCTATTATGCCTACGATGTGGTGAGCGGTGCTGTGGTGGGATATGCCTACAACCGGTACAAGACTACCGAGTTATTTTTAGACTGCATGCGAAACATGTTCCAGACCCTGGACCGGAACGGCATGTATATCCCCGCCGAGTTAGAAGTGGAACACCACCTGGTAAGCGACTTTGCCGACGGATTGATGCAAGCCGGTACCGTCTTCCCCCTGATCCGCTGGTGTAACCCCGGGAACTCGCGTGAAAAACGTGCCGAGCACAAGAACCGCGAAAAGAAATACGGTGTGGAGAAACGCACGCAGGTAGGTATCGGCCGATGGTATGCCAAGCTGGAGGCCAACCGCCCGAAGGAAGAAAAGGTGTATGACGAAAAGAACAACACCTACAAGGTGAAGACCTATAGTTATGAAGAATTGGTAGCCGATGATATACGCGCCATTGAGACCTTCAACGCACAGCCTCACCCCAACCAAAAGCGCTATCCGGGCATGAGCCGTTGGGATGTGCTTTGCGCCCATCAGAACCCGAACCTTGCACCTTGGGACAAGGCCGTTCTTTACCGGTTCATCGGACAGCACACCGAAACAACCATCCGGCAGAACACCTACTGCACGGTGATGTACAACCAATACGGACTGCCCAGCCCGGAAATCATCGAAAAGCTGGAGCCGAGGAACTACAAGGTAGATGCCTATTATCTGCCCGATGCCGACGGAACCATCAACGAGGTATATATCTACCAGAACGGACGATATATCGCCACCTGCAAGCCCGTAGCCCGTTACAATGAGAATACAGCCGAGCAGACCGAGTACGACAAGGCAGCCTATACCGAACAGTCCAAGTATGTAGCTCAATTCGACAAGATGATGAAGGACGGCAAGATCAAGCGTGTGGGCATCCTTGCCAAAGAGGAGGCAAAGCTGATAACAGAGGTACAGGCGGAAGCCGTTCCCCTTCCTGCACAAGCCGAGGAAGAAGATTACTCAGCCTATATGGACATCAGTGCCTTCGAGCATGATGCAGTAGCCAAGATATAATTAACGACGTTAGAACGAATTTAAAACAGCATTCAAATGGAAATAACAAATGAAGTAAAGCAACGTATTGTGGCAGCGATAGCCGCCGACCGTGAAAATTATCCCAGTGACAACCGCCATGCCACGGCACTGGGCATAGCCCCCAGCGTTTACAATGCCATCAAGCGGGGCAATTATGAAAAGCAGGTCAGTGATGCCAACTGGGTAGGTATAGCCCGAAGATTAGGCGTGCAACTGCGTACAGAAATACCTTGGCTGGCAGCACAGACCCCGACCTACGTGTTTGTGAGCAAGCAGCTGGAAGTGTGCCAGGGAAGCGGGCTGAGTGCCATCCTGTGCGATATGCCCAATATCGGCAAGACCTTTACAGCGAAAGCTTACGTGAAGCAGCACAAGCACGCCGTATATGTGGACTGCAGCCAGGTGAAGACCAAACTGAAGCTGATACGCTACATTGCCAAGGAATTCGGTGTGACCAGCAACGGACGCTATAGCGACGTGTATGAGGATCTGGTGGCCTACCTGCGCACGATTGATACGCCCCTGGTTATCCTGGATGAAGCCGGGGACCTGCAGTATGAAGCCTTCCTGGAGTTAAAGGCGCTTTGGAACGCTACGGAACGCTGCTGTGCCTGGTATATGATGGGTGCCGACGGATTAAAGGAGAAGATCAACCGCGCCATCGAAGGCAAGAAGGTGGGCTATACCGAAATGTTGAGCCGCTACGGTGACTCCTACAGCAAGGTGACCCCGGACGATGCGCAGGAACGCGAAAAGTTTCTGAAGGCACAGGCTGCCATCGTCGCAAAAATCAATGCCCCGGACGGTGCCGACATTGCCAAGATTGTTCATAGCACCGGAGGCGGCTTGCGGCGCGTATATACCGAAATCGAAAAATTAAGGAGGATGCAGGCATGATAAGCAAGATAGAAATGCAAGCGATGGATGCTGTTATCGGTATCCATCGCGAGATGAGAAAAGCGAATGAGATAGACTGGGAACAGCGCAGATATGAAATTGCCAAAAGCATGCTTCCGGTAGTAAGAAGCAATTCATCAGGTATAATGTCTATAAAACAAGTTGCCAGACTTGCTGTGGACTATGCTGATGCTCTTATTGAAGAATTGAAAGGAGGTAACCGTGAAACTGAAGAGAGCCTACAGTCCCGGTGAGGTGCTGAACATGAAGATTCCCCGGTTCGAGTTTTCCGGGGACTGGCAAACCTCGATAGGCAACCCGGCCAAGAGCGGCGTGTGGATTATTTGGGGAGCCAGCGGAAACGGTAAGAGCAGCTTTGTGATGCAGCTGGCCAAGTACCTGTGTAGCTTCGGACGCGTAATTTATGACAGTTTGGAAGAAAGTACCGGTTTGTCGTTCCAGATGAGCCTGAAACGGCACAAGATGGGTGAAGTGAAAAAGAAGCTGATTATCCTTGACCGGGAACCGATGGAGCAATTGGAGGAACGGTTACGGCGCAGAGGCAGTCCCGGAATCGTGATTATCGACAGCTTCCAATACAGCGGCTTGAACTACAAAACCTACAAGGAGTTCAAGGAACGTCATCCCAAGAAACTGTTTATCTTCATCAGCCATGCCGAGGGGCTTCATCCGGCAGGTAGAAGCGCCCGCAAGGTGGAATATGATGCCGATGTGAAAATCATGGTAAGCTGTTTCAAAGCCTGGTGCAAAAGCCGCTTTATGGAGCGGCCCGGTGAGCCCTACGTGATATGGGAAGAAGGTGCTGCCAAAACATTGAAGGACGATAATATGGAGGATTATTTGAATGATGGAATGGGAGAATAAGCTGTACCAGATACTCCTGAAAGAACAGGAAGCGGAGGCCGTGGTGGACGATTGGGTAGAACGTAACATACAAAGCGACCTCCGTCTGCGCAGGGCCAAGACAAAGGGACACGTAGTGATAGAAACCAGGGATGTGATGTTTGCTCGGAATATTCAGGTATGGCATCCGTCCTGCCAAATAAACATTAAAGATTTGAAGTGATGGAAAAGAAAGAAGAAAAGAAAGTGTGCTGCATCTGCGGCAAAGAGTATGAGGGCTACGGATACAATCCGTTCCCGGTGAAAGAAGAAGGCTGCTGCTGCCAATCGTGCAACTACAGTGTGGTGGTTCCGGAACGGTGGGAACGACACAAGGCTTTTCAACGTGGTGAAGCGACCGGTGCCGGGAAAGTGTACATCAGCGGAGCCATCGCGCACTATGATATGAATGAGCGCAAGGAAGCCTTCAGCCGTGCCGAGGAGAAACTGATGGCACAAGGCTATGATCCTGTAAACCCTTTCAGGAACGGATTGCCGGATGAAGCTCATTGGAGAGCCCACATGCGGGCCGACATTGCCCTGTTGCTGGCTTGTGACTATATCTACATGCTGAAGGACTGGGAACTGAGCAAGGGAGCCAAACTGGAGCTTGACGTAGCCAGTTCGTGTGGCATTAAAGTATTGTTTGAATAACCTTTTAATAGTGAATGTATGGAAGAAAAACAGAAAGTTCAGGTCGTATTTGAATTTGACCGTTCCGAGTATGACGCGTATCTCTTTTTGATGAATCAAAAGAAGACGAAAGAGGTAGAGCAAATATGGAACACCATGAGCGGTGAGCCTGTGGTTGCGGATATTGATTTGTTTGAAGAGGACAGCCAGTCTGTAAAACTTATGATGATAAGTTTGGCAATTCTTTCAGTGGAGAAAAAAGTGAAAGGATGATATGGCACAGGAAGTAACCAATTTCGCCCGGTTCTATGCATTGTTCAACAAACTGCCTTATCAGGGCGATCGGGAGGAATTCAAAAAACAAATCGTGCTGCAGTACACGTGGAACCGGACAGACAGTCTGAAGGAAATGACGGCCAAGGAGTATGAAGTTTGTTGTACTGCTCTGGAGAAACTGAGCGGACAAGACGAATGGCGGCAGAAACTTCGCGAGGAACTGCGACGGAAACGCAGCGTCTGCCTGAAGCTGATGCAACAGTTGGGTATAGACACCACCGACTGGAACCGGGTGAACGAATTCTGCAACAACCCCCGGATAGCCGGCAAGCCCTTTGTTCAGGTTAGTACAGCCGAGCTGGAACAACTGGCCATCAAACTGCGGGCTATCCAACGAAAAGGAGGTTTAACCGATAAATAGAGCAATATGGATAAAAAAGCACATGAAGCGCTTGAGCGCATAAGAAAAGACGTGACCCTTACGACATCCGATATGGAGAACCAGGATGCAGCGGAGTTTTTCAACGAACTGGCCGACTGGGCGTATGCCAATGGGGAGGCCATGCTGATAGACGATGAACCGGAAAAGCAGGATGATTATGAGGATAGATGACCAAGACAAGCTGATAAAAGCGGGGTTCTGTATAATACGAAAGGATGATTATCCAGGCCCGAGGATAAAGATGTGTACCGGCATAAACGGTGGCTGGAAGACATACAAGAAGTTTGAAACCAAAGCAGAAAGAGACAGGACATTCGCTTTGCTGCTGAAGGATGACAAAGTAATAGCTGATTAACAACTAAAATGATTTAAAATGGAAAAGAACAATCAAAGTGTGGACATCAAGTCCCTGAGTAAAGAACAGCGAGCAGCCCTCATGGCCCAGCTGCAGCAAGAAGAGAAAGAAGACCGCATCGCCCGTCGTGAAACTTACGAGGCATTACGCGGTGAGTTTATGCACGAAGTAAAGACCAACGTTCTTGAGATGGTGAATGCCGTGACCGGGTTCCGCGGATGGCTGGAAAAAGAAGCCGATGCCTTTACCAAGGTGATGAAGGAATACGGCCAGGTGAAAAGCGACGAACAGCGCAGCTATACCATTACGGACGGAGACTTCCGTCTGGAAGTGAAAAGCAACAAGGTGAAAGGCTTCGATGAACGAGCCGACATGGCAGCCGACCGTCTGATTGACTATTTGAAGCGCTACATGCAGAACAGCGAGAAAGGTTCTGATGATCCGATGTATCAGATGGCCATGACCCTGCTGGAGCGCAACAAGATGGGCGACCTGGACTACAAGAGCATTTCAAAGCTGTATGAACTGGAAGATAAGTTCGATGAAGAGTATGCAGACATCATGCGCCTGTTCAAGGAAGCTAATGTAGTGCAGCGCAATGCCACCAACTACTACTTCAGCCGCCGCAACCCTGAAAACGGCGTATGGACCCGCATTGAACCCAGTTTCTGCCGTTTGTAGCCGAAACCCGTTAACCCTATAAACAGAAAGCGCCGCAGTTGTTATAATTGCGGCGCTTTTGTTCTTAAAATAGATGGAAATCAGTTATTTTTGTAAGAGAAATAAAATGTATGGGCAAAGGACGGGATAAAGAACTGATCAAGCTGCGTGACGAGGCACTATGCCGTCGTTACTACTATTGGACAGAAATACAGCGGTTGCGGTTCGACGATGCTTTAAAAGTGTTGTCGGAGCGCGAATTCTTTATATCCGAGGAACGTATCATGACCATCATCCGCCGGAAATCACGTGAGGGAACAGACTACAATCTGAAGCCTGTTCCCAAGGTGAAAGCCCCCCGTCTGACTGCCGCCCAGCTGGAACTATTCCCCATAAGATGACGGCATGGCCGATTCATCGTGCAGTGTGAATGAGAACGTCATTTCATAGACCTTGATGTAATGCGGCATGGCATACGAACGGCTTTTCTCGCGTACCAGCGGCGAAGCGTTGTCCGTGCATTGCAGACACTGCAGCGACTTGTATAATTTCTTGGCCAGCTGCTGCCTTTCCCTCACCTTGTCATACGTGCCGGATGCGTAGCTTGTATCGTCGTAACAATCGATGGCCAGCCGGACGGTCAGTGCGGATTCGCTTTTCTGTGCCCCGTATCCGAGGTCGTGCCAGTCGGAGTTTGTATTTCCGATTAATACACAAGGGAAAGTGACCGGGTACTGGTCTTCTTCTGCTCCCATTTCCAATTGTCCGTAGTCCTCGTCGATGAGAGAGAGTTCCGGCATTTCCTGTGCAATCTGTTCCATGATTGCGATAAAAATTTCGTCCATATCGTTATTGGTTTAAAATGTTGGTAATTTCCTGGTCCACCTTTTCCCGGATACGCCGGTTCAATTCTTCGCTTTCGCCCATGAACTGGCGCTGCGGGATGCGGATGTGCAGTTTCTTTTTTTGGGTAAGCGCCATGTTCCTCCAGAACTGTGCCTGCGGATTCAGTTCCTTCGGCTTGGAACGTCGTTTGACGCGTTTCTTTTGCCCTGTGCCGGTTTTTTTTCTTTTTCCCGAAGCCTTGTAGAACTTGGCCCATGCAAAGCGCCTCATGCGGTCTGTGACGGTGACATCGATTTCCCCGCCCCAGTTGTTGATGGGTGCATAGACCACCTCGTTGAATACCCTTACCCGGTAGTCTGCAGGTGTATATCCGACCGATTTGAACAGATGTTTCCTGCCGGAGAGCAGCGTTCCATAATTGCTGGCGGCATCGGAACCTCCCGAGGACAGCCGTTTGGCTTTGGGCCAAGGGTGAAGACCGCCATTGACAAATCCACCCTGCCGGAAGTTATCCTGAAAATGGTCTTTGGCCATTCGTCCTACCATGACTGGCATTTTGCGGCGCATCATACTGTCCAGCCTGTCACGTTTCCGCTTTATCATTTCCGTAAAATCTTTTATGTCCATAATCATCAGTAATTCAAGAATAATTTATAACTTTGCAACCGAGGCTTCCAATATGCCTTTTATGCGTTATGAATATACCGGAACAAGTAAAGAACGAGGCCCGTGTACTTATTGAGCAATACGGTGACACCTTCGAATACCTTGGTATTTATGAAGGCCAGGAAGCCTATGTGTTCAAGTTTCCGGGGGACTCCTGTACCGGTTATCCTTTCGTCTATCTGTATGACGGTAAAGACGCAACCGAAATAACCGGTCCGTTATCCCTTGACGTTATCGATTCATGTATCGAAAATATCGAGGAAGGAGACATCGAATAGCTTATTGTCAATTCTCAGGACTCCCCTGCAGTTGTGGGAAGTCGCAGCTCCTATTTCACATAAATATTTTACGTCTTTCCATTCCATTCCTGAACCGGCAGAATTATCGCTTTGGGGTTCGATATACCTTAGTTCACCATCCGCAAACCGTTGCAGGATTGTAACATGACCTCCTCCACTTTTCCAGCCGATGCACAATTCATACACGCCTTCTTCCTTACATACCTCATTGAAATACTCCATGTACCTTTTAGGGGTCATTTTCAGGTATCCTTTGTGCGCAAGCCAGCTGTTTATACTTATATGTTGCGCCGGAGTACCGTCGGTGTTTTTCCAGACTTCAAAAGCACGTCCATTACTCAGATATTCAAGTTTAGACCCTGCGACATTGCCTTTGGCGGTAATATCCCATCCACGTAATCGTAAAGCGTATGCCGGTGCGCAAGTCTGGCAGTTGATACTGTATGGAGTATCCCGTTTTTTATCGTAATCGCTGTTCTTCCGGTATCTGTTTCCCCTTTTATCGCGGTATATTCCTTTGGAATCCAAAATATACTCTTCCACATGTTTGGGATTTGCATTCTGTTTGTCCGCCTTATCCACATCCATAGGTTTTCCTTTTTTGATTTTAAGAGCCTTTTCCATTTCGAGGTTGTTCCGGGCAATGGCCATTTTTTCCTCCCCGGTAAGGTAGTCCGGCATTTCCGCAATCATCTCGTCAATACGGGCCATAAGTTTATCCACCGCTTTTTGGGCACCCTTGTGGGCTTCTGCCTGATATGGATGATTGTCGGAAAACAGTTTGCCGTCCGTTCCCGGATTGTTATCCAGTCCGGGCTGGGGCTTGTTCTTGTCGTCTTCGTCCGGAAGTGGTGTCGGCTCCTCGTCGGTGGCAGTGAGGTCGCACTTGCAGTTCCACCGGTCGCCCGGTCGGTGGATGTTCCAGAACGTGTCATCAATCGGCCGGATGGTATTCCAGAACGGGCGGTGGTCAGCCCCCGGATGAATGGAGGTGGACGGTAGCCATTTGAGGTTGGGCAGAATATCGCGTTCGCGCAGGAACTGTTGCCAGTCAGCCGCCTGATGCGCCCGGATGACCGCCGTATCATACTCCGTCCGCAGCCAGTGACGAACCTGATGGGAAGCAATGGGCAAGACTTCCTGTACCCATTTGTCGAACGGTTTTAAAATGCCGTTTGAATCCAATAAAAGTCGTGCCATGTCATTCTGCATACGATGTACCTTGAATGCCGAGAATACGGCATTGTTCCGGAGTATGGCATTTCTGAAATCCTCGTCCGGAGTAATGGCCTTGGATTTGCTGAACCCTTCCTTTGCCGCCTTGTCCATCTTTGCCCATATTTCATTGAACAGGTTGATTTCGATTTCGGTTGCCGGATGAAAGTCCCTGCTGTATATGTTCAGCAAGGCACGCCGCAGCACCTCTTCGGAGAAGTCAAACTCCATGGAGATGCTGCCATTATCAGCCGCATACAGTCTGTCGACTACCAGTCTAAAGCTGCCCCGTCTGCCGGGGCTTTCACGAAAAAACCTTTGAGCCAGTTCCGGAAGTTTCTTTTCTGTTTCGGTGTCGGTTCATCATCCCGTCCCTTATTCGCTGGCTCCGGCTCCTTCTTCGGGCTTGGAATCTGGTCGGCTTGTTCAGCCGTCTTTTGTTCCGCCTTCAGCTGCTCGTAATTGGCCGGTTTGTCGATACCGAATTCCTCATAGAGATAGTCGTCGTCGATGGGGATGTTGAAGTTCTTCTTCAGCTGCGTGAGGATGGATATTTTGGTACCGGCATCCGTTTCCTTCGGTTCGGGGAAACAGAACGTACCCCCTTCGGTGTTGATGCCCATGCGCAGCAGAATGTCCGTCATGTCGTAATTCAGCACGTTGAGCACGTACTTCCGGTCGGCCTCCAGTACCTTGTCCTCTACTTTCTTATGAACCGTACCCAAAGCCTGCGTGCCTTTTTCGGACGATTCGGTGGTCAGCGTATTGCCCAGTATCAGTTTGGAAATTTCGTTGTTGCACCGCTCGCAGAGGCGTTCATAGACATCGGCAGACCCTGTTTTGTTTCCGGCTTCCGTGAGTTTGAGTTCCGTGTCCTTGGCATGGAAGAACTGCGCCAGACTTCCGGCATTGGCCGCATCCTCCATGGCCCGCTGGCGTGACTCGTCGTCGTCGGAATCATAGATATATTCCTGGATAGGCATGCCGAATACCTCGGAGAACTGTGCCCAGTCGCCCGTAGTGTTACGTTTGTAGATGACCCAAGGTGCAGCCTTGGCCAACAGCCCCAAATCGGACGGTGAACCCACAAACAGCAGGTCGGTATATTCATTCCAGGAATGGCCGGTAATGTCCGTCTGGTGGCGCAGGATGAGTTCCCTGACCGGATCCACATGCTTGCGTGGTACCAGGTCATAATCCACCCACTCCTGCAGCTTGTAGAACTGGCAGAGCGAGAAGCCCCAGAATTTCGCATCAAGGATGTCACCCACCAGCCGGTTGAACCAGGGCGACTGTATCTGTTCGTTGATTTTATCGTCGGGCTTCCCGTCCACCCGGAATTCCATGTTGGAGCACAGCACGGCATTCTTTCGCTTTTCGAGCACACAGGAAAGGTGGGTATCCATCAGAATGTCCTCGTAGAGGTCATAAAGTTTGTAACGTCGCGAGAAATCGACATTCTCGGCCACCCTTACGGCTGCCATGTAGTCGGAAATGTCCAGCCCGAAGCGTTTGGGCTGTGTGAGCACAATCACATTCGGTCTCTTTTGTCCCGGCAACGTGAAGTTTCCCCCTACGGTGATGATGCCGGCTTTGTTGTTTTTTCTGTTTTTCTTTTTCATGATGCTTGCTTTTTACCAGTGGTTCGTTCGTTTGCGGTTGCTTTGAATGCGGAAATCCGACCTGCCCGCCCTTTGTTCCTCGGGCAGCAGCGGAGCCCCTTCGATTGAAATGTCCTCGTCGGCCACCGCCTTCATCCATTCCACCGCCCGTTCGTAACGATCCTTGCGTACCTGGGAAAGTTTCTGCGGGTTGTGGATGCAGAAGATGTGATAGACCGCCATGTCGATGACCATCATCAGCACGAGCTGGTTACGGTTCTCGCCGGTGGCTGCAAAAATCTTGTTGCAGTCGTAGCGTTTGCCCAGATAACACCGCATTTCGGCAATGGCCCTGTCCTCGCAAACCTCAATGACCGTTTCGTCTTCGCGAACCAGTGCGTCGAGGATGTCTCGGTGGATGCTCGCATCGTAATCGGTAAGTTCAACAAATTTGCTCATAGTCCTATTGTTTTAGAGTTGTCATAATCTTTTCTTATTCCGTTTTCTTACATCCTTCCGTGATCGGAATACGGGCGGTTCAATGCGCCTGATCAGTTCGTCAATGATACGGTTCGCCCCTTCGACCGCATCCGGTCCGTCGGCCGGATAGCGCATGGTCAGGGTGAACAACTTGAATTGATCCTCCAGTTCCTTCATGTGCGGATTGTCCCGTTCAGCCTCGTTGAGGATGAGGTTCCCCTCGCGGTTGAGCGGTTCAAGGTTGGCCTCGATGCGCGTAGCCTTGTCCGTCTTCTTCTCCTCGTCGCCCCGGATGAACAGCGCAATCTTCTGTTCGCGGCGTACTTTTGCCACCAGCGGTTTGAACACCTGTTGGAAGAAAGGGTCCTGCAGCTTGTTGTTCTCCATGTAGCAATAGACATTGGTCTTGCCCCCGACAAATTCAAGCATCCGGACATACCAGTCAATGAACTCCGCATTGAGCGCCTGTGCCAGGAAAGTCTTGATGACGTAAAGCCTGCCACCCAATTTGCCACAGAGCGAAACCGTCTTGAAGGATTTGCCTTTCTTACCCTTGCTTTCGCCCGGTGCCGGGTCGCCATACACCACGAGGAACTTGAATTTGGAGAGTGCCGGAACCTTGCCGTATGCAATGTTTTCGAATACCTCTCCCACGGAAATCGGGTTGTTGAAATATTCTCCCTGTGCCGCCTTTTTGGATATTTTGGACAGTGTGCGGTCGATGTCCTCTTCCGAGTTCTTTTCCGGCCATGTGGAAAAACCGTTTTTGTCGCGGATGTTCACGATGTCCCAGGAGTCGGCCATTTCGCCCGCCCTCACCACGCAGCAGTCCTTGGCGATGATGTTTCCGCAGAAGATGACCAGTGTAGGTTCGGAAATGGACCTTGTGGGATACAGCGCATTTTCCCACCAGTCCCAGCGCTTCTGGATGATGTCCGGGTTCTTGGTATCCTCGTCCGTATCAAAGTCATCGACCAGCAGTACGTCGGGACGTATGGCCTCGTTTCGCGAACCACGCGGAGATTGTCCGGCACCCAGTGCGCGGAAAGAGACCTTCCCTTTGGTGGTGAATTCATCCTCGGTCCATGAGCCCGGCAGTTCCTGTTTGCCGTAGTATGCCATGATGCGTCCGTTGGCTTCGAGATTGGCCCGGTAGGGATCGAGCAGGCGCACCGCATTGTCCTTGCTGTTGGAGGTCAGAATCACATTCTTTTTGCGTCCGGTAAGCGTGAGATTCATGACGATGAACATGGTGACGGTGGATTTGGCCAGCTCACGGCTCCAAGAAAGCACCTCAAACCATTCATCGTGTGCAATGATCCGCCGGATAGCCTTTTTCTGGAAGTCGGCAAATTCATATTTGACATAATTCGGAAAAAAGAACTTGATCCATTCTATGGGATGTTTCTCAAGATATTCCCGGTGTTTTTCCCGTTCGGCTGCCGTCATGTTCCTATCGACCGGTGTAGCCCTTGCGATGTCTTCTTTGTACTTCTCCCAATCGAGGAGAGCGAGTCTGTCAGTCTGTTTCATTGTCTATCCCTTTATAATTTGTCTTTAATGTACGCATCGGCCAGGCGTGTAATTTCCTTTGCCTTTTCGAGGTCGGCCGCCCGTACCCAGTCGATGAGCCCGGTGAGGACACTGATGATGTCGGCAATGCCCACTTCCTGCTCCATGTTGCGTATGGCCGCCGACAGTTTCCCGAGGATGTCAGCCTCCTTGGATGAGGGGAACCGTTCCCCTTCGGGCCGTTCGGCGATGGCCTTGTTTATTTCGGCCACCTGCCGGTAGAGGTTAGCCACCTGTTCCTGCCTTGTGAGCGTAAGCCCCACCTTCTGTTCCTCCCACTTCCCGGCCCGTACCCAGTTGGACACGGACACCCGTGACACGCCCACCCGGTCGGCGATTTCCTGCTGTGTGAGGTTTTCCTTGAGGTACAAAGTTTTTGCCCATTCCTTTTTCTGGGCATTCGTCAAATCTGCCATAAATCGTCCTTTTTAGTTGTAAATCACGTTACAAAATTGCATGAAAAAGCGGGGTTTGTAAAAGCGCGTACGCATGATGACGGGTTACAGCGTTATGATAACGCCAGAAAACGTTATGATGCGGACGCGGTTTCTTGGTGCCATGGGAATGTTCTATTTTCGCACCATCGAAAGGCGGGGAAACCGCTGGTAAAGACATGACGATGAGCAGATTTTTCAATATTACAACGAGTGACGACGGCACCAGTACGATATTCCTGTACGGGGACATCGGAGACTATACGGAGGTGCAAAGCGGGCGCATAGCCCAGGAACTGATGGAAGCCGAACGCGTGAGCCGACGCATCCATGTGCGTATCAACAGCAACGGCGGGGAAGTGTACAGCGGCATTGCGATATTCAACGCCCTGCGCCATAGCCAGGCCGACATCCGCATTTATGTGGATGGCATAGCCGCCAGCATGGCCAGTGTGATAGCCCTTTGCGGCAAGCCCGTAGAAATGAGCAAATATGCCCGTCTGATGCTGCACAGTGTGAGCGGCGGGTGTTACGGCAACAAGCAGGACCTGCAGCGTTGCATGGAAGAGATAGAAAGCCTGGAAGGCAGCTTGAGTGAAATCTATGCCGAGCGGCTGGGCATGAGCAAGGAAGAAGTGAAACAGACCTATTTTGACGGCGAGGACCATTGGCTGACCGCCAAGGAAGCCCTGGACCTTGGTTTCATAGACGACATCTATGATGCAGACCCCGTGCCGGCAGACAGTACACCGGCGCAGATATATACTTTATTCAATAACCGGCTCGTTGAGCCACAAAAAAACAGAGAAGACATGAATCTGGAAGACGTAAAGAAACGCCCGCGCTTCAAGGACTGCGCGAGTGATGCGGATGTGTTCCGCCTGATGGACCAACTGGAGGAAGAGGCAGGCAAGGTACCTATCCTTACGAAAGAGAACACCGACCTGAAGGCCAAGGTGAAGACCTACGAAGACAAGGCTGAAGCCGAAGACCTTGCCGCCCGCAAGCAGCTGCTTGACGCAGCCGAGCAGGACGGTCGCATTGATGCGACTACCCGCCCCATCTACGAAAACCTTTTGGCCAATGACCGCGAGAACGGCGAAAAGGCCCTGGCCCAACTGCCGGTAAAGCGCCGTGTGATGGAAGACCTGCATCTGGAACCGAATGGTGAAGAAAGCCCCTGGAACAGGCGTATGCGAGAAATTAAGGACAAACGTAAAAAGTGATTGAACTATGGCAATAATTGTAAGAAACACGAATTACAGCGGCGAGGTACTGGAACAGTTGCTGACGCTTGCCGCTACGAGCAATGAGATTGTGGAAAAGGGGCTGATCATGGTGATTCCCGGTGTGGAGAAGAAAATCAGCCTGCCGCGCCTGAAGACCGGCAAGATGCTCCAGAAGCGCAAGGAGAACCCCGGCGTGGAGGATTCGAAGGGCAACTTCAACTACGACGAAAAGAGTCTTGACCCGGTGGACTTCATGGCCTTTACGGTGTTTAACCCCCGCACGTTCGAGAACATCTGGCGCAAATGGCAGCCGAAGGGCAACCTGGTATTCTCGGAACTTCCGCCCGAAGCGCAGAACGCCCTGCTTGCCGAGTTGGCCAAGCGGGTACAGTTTGAACTGGGTGACCACTATGTGAACGGTGAATATGGGGATGATGACGACCACTTGTTTAACGGCATCCTGACCCAGATGGCCAAGGATACTGAGGTGATTGTGGTGGACAGCGCAGAATCGACCATGCTGGGCAGACTGAAAGCCATGCGTGCGAAGATTCCCGTGGCCATCCGCAACAACCCGGACCTCCGCATTCTGATGAGCGTGAACGACTTTGACAAGTATGATGACGAGCTGACCCAGCGCGAGTCCAAGAACACGAGCGAAACCGATGTGAATGCCCGTCGCTACAAGGGCATTACCATTGAGACGCTTGCGGCCTGGCCCGATGATCTGATTGTGTGCACCCTCTGTTCGCCCGATGCCGGCGGCAACCTGTTTGCGGCTGTGAACCTGCAGGACGATGAAGACGTGATTCAGATTGACAAGATCTCGAACGCGAGCGAACTGTACTTCTTCAAGATGCTGATGAAGGCTGACACGAACATTGCCTTCGGTGAAGAAGTGGTGGTGCTGGACAAGCGAAGCAACCCCGTGTTCAAGGCGAGCGAGAAGAAGATTTCAGTTGACCCTGCCAGTGTGACCCTTGAGGCAACCGGTGGCAGTGAAGAAGTGACCGTGACCGCCAGCGGAGAATATGAGATAGGCAGTGCCCCTGCCGGCTTCAAGGTGGAAGCGACGGATAAAGGCGTGAAGATTTCGGCCGGTGCAAACAGTGGCAGTCAGAAAACCGGTACACTGACCCTTACGCTCAATGCCGACCGCAGCAAGACGGCCAAGATTACCATTACCCAAAACCAGAAAGGATAAGATGGTATGGCAAAATTGAAGTATCTGGTAATTCACTGTACGGCAACCCCGGAGGGGCGTGAGGTATCATCGGCGGACATCCGGAAGTGGCACACTTCGCCCGTAAGCCAGGGTGGCAGAGGTTGGAAACAGGTGGGCTACACCGACCTGTTCCACCTGCAGGGCGGTGTGGAACGCTTGGTGAACAACAACGAGGATGCGCAGGTGGATCCCTGGGAAGTGACCAACGGAGCCAAGGGGTACAACAGCGTGAGCCGCCACATTGTGTATGCCGGCGGTGTGGCCAAGGACGGCAAGACCCCGAAGGACACCCGCACCGGCTGCCAGAAAAAGGCACTGGAGAAGTATGTGAAGGACTTCCATCGCAGATTCCCGGATGTGCGCATTGTGGGACACAACGAGCTGGCGGCCAAAGCCTGCCCCAGTTTCGATGTACAGAAATGGCTGAAAGAAATAGGTATTAACCAATAATAAAAGAAGCAATCAATGAAACGAATTATGCTGTTTATGATGCTGATGCTGGGAACAGTATCGGCTGTGATGGCCCAAGGGGCCGATGTTCCGGCAACGGACTATGACGCAATGATTGGCACCTTTGCCGGTTTCGTCGGCGGTGTGGTGGTGCTTACTGAAGGGTTGAAAGGTTTGTTCCCCAACATGAAAGGCTGGGTGACGCAGCTGGTGAGCTGGTGTGTGGGCTTGGTGTGCGCGATGCTACTGTGGTGGCTTGATGCCGGATTTGTGAGTGATGTGAGCTGGGACATTGCCTTGCTCTATGGTTTTGGTGCCTCACTTGTAGCCAATGGGGTAGCCGACACGGGACTGGTGCAATGGGTTATCGGACTATTCCGAAAGAAACGCGAGGAAGCAGAATAAAAGGTTGACTGACTAAAAAACGGGTGGTATGGACTTTAGCGAGATCATGAACATTATTCTTAGCGGCGGCCTTGTGGGCACTGCAGCAGCCATCGGTTCCCTGCGTGCTACGGTGAGGAAAGCGAAAGCGGAAGCGATGAAAGCCGAAGCCGACGCAGAGGGTGTGCGTGTGGATAACGCAGAACATGCCACCCGCGTTTTGGTGAGCAATATTGTGGTACCCTTAAAAGAAGAACTGAATGCAACAAGAAAAGACCTGCAGGCCAACAAGCGCGAAATGGCGCGACTGCGCAAGGCCATTGACACTGCCAACAGTTGCCGCCATCATGATGACTGTCCTGTGCTTGGCGGGCTGCGCAAGCAGCAGGAAGAGCACGACGGTGGAGAAGATACAGACGGAATCGGCAAGCACCGACAGCGCGAGCGGAAGCCGACGGGCGGGACTGGTGATGGCGGGTATACCGGCGAGTTCGGTGAAGCTGTCTATACCTGCGGACAGCCTCCGTAAACTTCCTGAAGGTGCCGTGTACCGTGGCAAGAGCGGACAGGCGAATCTGACCGTAGGCAGCGACGACAGCGGGAACATCGTGGCCGAAGCCTCGTGTGACAGTCTGCAGCAGCTGGTGCTATGGTATGAAGAAGAGCTGGCGCGCATCCGTAGCGAAACCAAGAGCGAAATTTCAAATGACGTTCAAACAGTAGAAAAACGCCCTCCGAACCGGATGCGGACGTTTATCACAGGTGTATTGGCCGGCTTATTGGCCGGTGTGTTATTAACCATCAAACTTTATAAACGATGAACAAGAATTTCATGTACGGCATAGGAGCCGTAAAGTATAAGGATTTCACAATCG
>NZ_QTMC01000028.1:0-34136 GCF_003602965.1 Bacteroides sp. AF25-5LB | reverse complement strand
TTGTAGCTGCGATTTAGTTTAAGTCACTTTGCATAATAAATTTGTTGGCATAAGAAATGTTATGTAAAGGTTTGCATAACATTTCAAGCAGAAAACGAGTGATATTTTGTGTCAAAACCTTTTCTAACTCTAATTCTTGAAAATCTTTGGTAATGGTCAGGAAATCGAAGTTATAGGGGTCTTTGAGTGTCTGTAGAGCTAGGTCACTTTGCGGTTTTGGTAGCAGACGACTGAAATTGTTTACCGCTTTGCCTTGCCGCTCATAGAGATTGGTATCAAGAAAGTTGAGCAAAACGGCACGACTCCAGCCGTTTTCTACAGTTTCATTCAGATAGAATAGAGCCTTATCCACTTCCTTGCATTGGGAGATGATATAGAGATGATGCCCCCAAGGGATGGAGAAAAATTTCTCTTCACCTAATTTGGAAACAACTTGTTGCCAAATTGTATATGGCTCATTATAAAATAGATACCACTGCTTTATACTGCGTATGTTTCTATATGAGAACCCTTTCATATCAGGAAATTCTGCCATCAGCTCACGACTCAACTCTTCGAGAAATCCGCTTCCCCAAGTCATTTCTTTCTGTCGTTCTATAATTTCTGCCCCCAGTTGCCAGTAAAGGTGAAGCAGTTCGCTGTTCACGCGTACAGCCGCTTTAATCTGTGCACTACGAATGTCTTGTTTTAGGTGGTTTACCCAATCCTTGAACGGTTGATTTATAGATAGTGCTGTTTTCATATTTTTATTTTCTTCATCGTCATATTCGATGTTTCTATTTCACAAAGTTAAGAAAAAGAATTTATTTCAACTGTAATCCTTTCCGTCTTTTCTACCTCTCCACTTTTACCACACAATATACCATCTCCCCCTCTCTTTCCTTTACCTCATCCCGTGTTGCTGCAATATCCTCCCGAACACGTTCACCCGTTTTGCAGAGAATAGGTATCGCACTATGTCGCTGTATTTCCTCCTATATTTTCGCAGGCGATAATTATTCCCCTTGTAGGGCTTCAAAAGGGAATCCGTCTGTTTCCCTAAGGAGAACGGTTTGTTTCAATATGGAGAACAGTTTGTTTCATTAGTAGGAAACTGTTTGTTCCGTTAAAGAAAACAGTTTGTTTTATTGAGTGCGAACAGTTTGTTTCATAGTATGTGAACACTTTGTTTCTTACTGTTGTAACAAAGTGTTCACCGTTGTGAACTAAAGTGTTATCTATATTTTCAGTGATAAAATGACATGAAAAGGGGGCTGAAGATTACCTTTCTACCATTTGTATTCCTCGCTGTAGGAGTCGAAAGCCGGTTCTCCCGGAATGTTGTATTGGTGGAAAGTTCTGCGGATATAGTTCTGGTCTTCGGGGGAAAGGTAAGATTCTTCCCGGTAGAAGCGGTAGTATTTTCCGCGGCCGAAATGGGCTATCAACTGGCTTTTCAGAGGTTGGAGATTCTTGTAGGGAACTTCATCGAGCAAGTGGCTGATTCCCCATGCGACATGTATCTTTTGTGTCGATTGGAAATAGGCGCATTGGCTGCTATCCTCTGGAATACACAGTGGATTGATGATGCGGATGGACGGGTACTCGGGGGTATCGCGAAGGGCGGCTAAGCGATGCAGGCAGTTGTCGGCTTTCGGGCATTGGTTGTTGAAACAGCGTGAGTAGTTGGCAGGTGCTAAAGGTTTCTCGGAAGAATGTTTCATGTTTATATATACTTTGATGAAGCGACAAAGATAGCACTAACTTTTTGATATAGCCTTCTGTTCTCTTGTTTGAAATGCCCCCTCATTGAAAAAACAGCAGCCGGAACCACTGAATTCAGTAATTCCGGCTGTACCGTTCTTTCTTATAAGTATGGATGGACTATTTCACCTGGATGATGTCATAATTCAAGTCACTCACAGCTTCCTGCAGGCTGTCGTTGACAAGGCGCAGGGTTGTGTCGTTCACTACTACGAAGTACACCGGAGTGTCCCCGTCGTTCGGGGTCAGCTTGATGGCTGTTTTCTTCTTGTTGTCGACGTCTTTCTGGATAACTTCTTTCTTTCCTTTGGAAGTAAAGCTCTTGTTCTTTCCGGGGCCTTCGGCATCCAGATAAGTTGTTACCAGCGTGTAGCCGCTTTCTCCGTCGGGACCTACACTGTCTACGCTCAATACATACTGGATGCCCGGACCGTCGGCGGCGGGAAGGATTCCTTCGTATACGGCTACGGCAGACGAGTCATTGCCGGTAACAGCCATTACACTTTCGTCCATGGCGACGGCGTCATTGTTCTGAGTTCCTTTTGATTGGCAGGATACCAATGCAGCGGCAAGGGCTGCAATCATCATTACTTTTTTCATTGCTTTAATGGTTTAAGTTAATTATAAAGACGCAATAGCGTTTGTTATTCATCTTCTTCTTTCTTGATGACGAGCAGCTTGTCCACCCGTCCGCGGTCCATATCCACCACTTCGAAGTCCAGGTTTTTGTAGCTGAACAAGTCTCCGGCTTTCGGCACCCGTCCTATCAAGAACATGGCAAGACCGCTCAAGGTGGTGAAGTCTTCTTCTTTCAGGTCATCATAGTTCATAATGCCCATCGCCTCCATAAAGTCATCCAGATTCATGGAAGCTTCCACCAGCATGGAACCGTCTTGACGAACAACGATTTCCTCTTCTTCCGTTTCATTCTCTTCGAGGATGTCTCCGAAGATACTTTCCGTCAAATCGTGCAGGGTGATGATACCTTCTGTATTTCCATACTCGTCTACAACAACTCCGAACTTGTTTTTGTTCTTCTTAAACAGCTCTAAAACTTTCTTTGCATACAAACTTTCCGGAATAAACAAAGCAGGGCGTGCAATACTACGTAAGTTGAAGGGTTGTTCGCCGCCCATCATCAAGATGATGTCCTTTACGGAAACCACACCGATAATCTCGTCCTTTCCCCGCTCCACCAGGAGATATTTGCTGAAGTGTTCTTCGTGGATGATACGCAGCACCTCTTCCGGTGTGTCTGTGGGATGGAGCACAACGATGTCGCGGCGATAGGTCATCAGGTCATTCGCTCTTTTGTCCGAGAAGCGGAACACGTCACGCAGCATTTCCGTTTCGTCTTTGTCGATGACGCCTTGTTCCGAGCTTTGGTGCAGAATCATCTTCAGTTCGTCTTGTGTCATTTGGCGTTCCTCGCCACTGTTCAGTCCGATGAGTTTGTTCATCAGTTTGGTGGAAGCGCTCAACAGGCATACAAACGGATAGGAAATCTTGGTCAGCACAATCATGAAGGGGCTGAGCATGGTGGCCCATCGTTCCGGGTTGTTCAAGGCGATGGACTTGGGCACCAGTTCGCCTATGATGAGCGACAGATAGGTGATGATGGCTACTACGGTAATCATGGCGAGAGTCTTGGCATAGGCGGCTACTCCCGGAATGAGGGCGAACAGCGGTTCTACGTCATCAGCGATGGTGGCACCACCATAGGCACCGGATACGATACCGATAAGAGTAATACCGATTTGGATGGTGGAGAGGAATTTTTCGGGTTCTTCCAGTTGTTTCAATACTCCTTTGGCTCTTTTGTTCCCTTTTCCGACAAGAGTTTCAAGGCGTGCTTTACTTGAGGAGACTAAAGCGATTTCATACATGGCAAAAATGCCGTTCAGAATAAGTAAAAGTAGAATGATAATAAACTCCATAGTGGATTTTGAATAGTTTGTGAGGCAAAGATAATGATTTTTCAGTATTTATTGTTAATATTGCCATCCGTTAGAAAAAATAAACAATAAATAGATGAAAAAAAGAATTATTGCCTTGGGGCTTTTGTGGTGTCTGTCTGCCGTAATGTTGCAGGCGGCACGTGTAGACACGGTGTTGGTGAGAAGTGCAGCCATGAATAAGGATGTAAAAGTTGTGTATGTATTGCCTGATAAGGCTATCGGCAAGCAGGCTTGTCCGGTGGTTTATCTGTTGCACGGTTATGGCGGCAATGCGCGGAGCTGGGTGCAACTGAAGCCGGAATTGCCGCAGATGGCAGATGAGAAAGGGATCATATTTGTATGTCCGGACGGCAAGAACAGTTGGTATTGGGACAGTCCGGAGAATCCTGCCTACCGTTATGAGACTTTTGTCACCTCGGAATTGGTGAAGTATACAGACGGGAACTATGCTACCATTCCCGATAGAAAGGCGCGTGCTATCAGTGGATTGAGTATGGGCGGCCACGGTGCTTTGTGGAGTGCTATCCGTCATAAGGATGTGTTCGGTGCGGCGGGCAGTATGAGTGGAGGAGTGGATATACGGCCGTTCCCCCAGAATTGGGAAATGAACAAGCAGTTGGGAGAGTTTGCTGCCAACAAGGCATCTTGGGATGCGCATACGGTGGTCAACCAGCTGGATAAGATTGTAAATGGAGACTTGGCGCTAATCATCGACTGCGGTGAGGCCGATTTCTTTCTTGAAGTGAACAAGGACTTGCACAACCGGCTGCTGGCAAGGAAGATAGACCATGACTTCATCACCCGTCCCGGTGGACATACCGGAACGTATTGGAACAACTCCATAGACTATCACGTCCTTTTCTTCGACAAGTTCTTTAAGAAGTAAGTAGTTTATTATTCGATGGTATAGTTCACGGTGCGTGTGTAGTCCTGCTCGTAGCCGTTCCTTATATGCCTGACGACTGCATGGCAGGAAGTGACGATACCCCGGTTATCTAACGTATAAGTATAGGTGGTGGTCTCTTCACTTTCTCCGTTGCTGTCCGGGATGAGTTGGGTAATCAGGTAGTTTGCAGGTTCTCCCAATATCTTCCCGTATATGGCAACCGCATGCATGGAAAGCGGATACATGTCCGTAATGAATAGGCTTGGTATTTCGGAGATATTTGCAATTTCATTGCCTGATGGTGTGGTAGCCGTACTGTTGTGCTCAAAAGTGTCAACCTTTTGCTGTATGCGCAATGCCCGGAAGTTGCTGTAGTCTATTGTAATGAATGAGTATTCTTTTCCGTCGTCCAGCTTTTCTGTGATGTTTTCCAGATAGTATTTGTCTTCGGTGTTGATGAGGTAGGAGAAGGTGTAAGTACGGGTATTTCCTGCCATATCCTGACTGGTACAAGTGGTGGCATAACCTTTGTCATTCAGCGTGTAGGTTGATACTGTACCTGCTTCGTCGGTTATCACGGCTTGATGGTCCTTGTATTCGACAGTAGTGGTATTCTCTATCTCGAAGAGTTCGTCTCCTGCTGTAAAGCTCTGTTTGCCGGTGTAGCTGGTCAGCCTGCCTGCACTGTTGTAAAGGTAGGTGTGGGTGGCAGTAACCGGTTGCGCATCGCTCTCTATCACTTCTTTGAGTTCGATTTTGGAGAAAGGAGTGGTGGGGTAGGTTGACGGCTCCGGTTCTGGCGTATCATTGCCATTGTTATCATCGCTGCAAGCTGCCAGTCCGCCGAGCAACAGCAGGCTGAACATGATTCCCGAAAATCGGGTGATGATT
This sequence comes from Bacteroides sp. AF25-5LB, assembly GCF_003602965.1. Classification (NCBI taxonomy): domain Bacteria; kingdom Pseudomonadati; phylum Bacteroidota; class Bacteroidia; order Bacteroidales; family Bacteroidaceae; genus Bacteroides; species Bacteroides sp. AF25-5LB. Next base: position 28,658 of record NZ_QTMC01000028.1, on the reverse strand, counting down.
GTAACTCTTCTGTTTAGTTTCATCCTATTGGTCTTTTTATTTGATGCGTACGGCATGGCTTGCCCGACGTTCAATGGAGTTTGCGAGAGTGGTCACTCTTAAAGAACGGGTATCTTCTTGTGCGGGCGGTTGTATGCTTCCGTCGATGGCGCCGAGTGCAGTGCTCAATAAGGCTTCGTTGGTATCTCCAAAGGGCAGGAAACGTGACATGTCGCTCATCTCATTCACTACATATCCCGAGTAGGCCGGTTGGAATCCGGATTCATAATCAGATTTCCCTTCCGAATTGTATATCTTGCAGACGATGGGATTCATCGTTATCATCAGTTCGGGGCTGGAGAAATTCCTGGAACCTACATTCTTGCCTACGGTAGTACCGCCGATGATGACAACATCCATATACGGGTCGAGGCAGTTAATCACCATTTCGGAGGCGGAGGCAGTCTGGCTGCTGGTAAGTACGTAGAGAGTATTCAGGTTTAGGTTTGCTCCGTTTCCGATGAGTCCGGAGTTCAGGGTGAACGGTACTATCTGCGGATTGAAGCGGTTGTTGAATTCCAGGTACCCCAACTCTTGTCCCAAGGCGGAGGAAGGTGCAAGCATGGTACACAGCAATTCTGCGCAACTCAGTAATCCACCGTTGTTGTAGCGCAAGTCAAGGATGAATTCGTTGACTTGCTGTGATGCGAAATATTGGAATGCGCTGCGCAGGTCGTTGTCATATTCATTACTGTTGTCCGTGGGGCCGGAACTGAAGTGGTTGTAGACCAGATAACCTATTTTCTTGCTGCCTGATGTATATACATTCTTATAGTGCACCGGGTTGTCGTTGACGGGACGCGCCGATGCTATCTGTCTGGGTTTGTCGTAAGCAACGATGGCATTTTTCTTCACGTCGTAATAACCTACTGTAAGTTCCATGGCACTACTTCCATACAGTTTCTTATAATTCTGTTCAGTAATAAAGTTCCCGTCCATCTTCATAATCCAGTCACCCCGTTTCAGCCCGATTTCCGAGGCCGGGCTTCCGTCGGCAACGTAAAGAATCTGTGCAACAATGGCATTCTCTTCTCCTTCTACTTCTATCTGGTTGGTAGTGAACTGGAATCCGTAGCTGTAATCCGTATAGGGGATGCTGCGGGTAGTGGTGACGCTGACCAGACTGTCGATGGTGGAGAATTTGTCTTCTTCGGATTTGAGCGAGGCAAAGAAAGTGAAAGGGGCTTGAAAATAGTTCAGGTCGTTGGTATGGGGGATAGCGTCTACCCAATAGTACCACACACGCATGGTATCGTCAATCCAGCGGTCTGTCTGGGTCTGTCCGGCATACTCTTTCCAGCGGTCCACCCCGCAGGAAGTCAGATAAATGGGAAGAATCAGGGTTCCCAATATGAGTATCAGTATATTTCTTGCTTTCATGGGGGCAAAGATAGTGCAAATTGAGTGCAGAACTTTCATGCTTGCATGAAAAAGTTTTGCCGAAATGCAGTCTATCTTATCTAAAGATAGAAAATAGCTTGCTTATCTACCACAATTGTGGTATAAAATTCCCTAATCTGTGTCATTGTCTGCCCCGGCTTATCGCTCTATCTTTGCAACATCCGAATGAGAAACGGTTTATTCACCTAAAATACAAACGACAATGGAAACAAAGAAATTGCACTTTGAGACTCTACAACTTCACGTTGGACAAGAACAACCCGACCCGGCAACTGATGCCCGCGCCGTACCTATCTATCAGACAACTTCGTATGTATTCCGTAATTCGGCCCATGCGGCAGCCCGCTTTGGCTTGCAGGACCCGGGGAATATTTACGGGCGGTTGACGAATTCCACCCAGGATGTGTTCGAGAAACGTGTGGCGGCTCTGGAAGGCGGTGTTGCCGGATTGGCCGTAGCCTCGGGTGCGGCAGCCATCACTTATGCCTTTGAGAATATCACCCGTGCAGGCGACCATATCGTGGCAGCTAAGACCATCTACGGTGGAACGTATAATCTGCTGGCCCACACATTGCCTGCCTACGGGGTTACCACTACTTTTGTGGACCCGGGCAATCTGGACAATTTCGAGAAAGCGATTCAGGAGAATACCAAGGCAGTATTCATTGAAACGCTGGGAAATCCGAATTGCAACATCATTGACATTGATGCCGTTGCTGAAATAGCACACCGTCACCGGATTCCTCTGATTATAGATAACACCTTCGGTACTCCTTACCTGATTCGTCCCATAGAGCATGGGGCAGATATTGTAGTCCATTCGGCAACGAAGTTCATCGGAGGGCATGGTACGTCCTTGGGTGGTGTTATTGTAGATAGCGGCAAGTTCGACTGGGTGGCCTCGGGGAAGTTTCCCCAACTGACGGAACCGGACCCGAGTTATCATGGAGTACGTTTCGTTGACGTTGCCGGTCCTGCTGCCTATGCCATCCGTATCCGTGCCGTATTGTTGCGTGATACCGGTGCCACAATCAGTCCTTTCAATGCTTTCATTCTGTTGCAAGGATTGGAGACGTTGTCGCTTCGTGTGGAACGTCATGTGGAGAATGCCTTGAAAGTGGTTGAATTCTTGAAGAAGCATCCCAAAGTGGTTGCCGTGAACCACCCGTCCCTGCCCGAGCATCCTGACCACGCGCTTTACGGGAAATACTTTCCGAATGGAGGCGGTTCTATCTTTACGTTTGAGGTGCGGGGCGGTGTGAAGGAAGCGCAGACGTTTATTGACAGTTTACAGATTTTCTCGTTGCTTGCCAATGTGGCTGATGTGAAATCCCTGGTTATCCATCCTGCCACCACTACCCATTCCCAATTGAGTGCACGGGAATTGGAAGAACAAGGCATCAAACCGGGCACGGTCCGCCTCTCCATCGGGACAGAACATATCGATGATTTGCTGGACGACTTGTCCCAGGCATTTGACAGAATTTAAAAGAATAACAGTATACGATAGAATGAATATTGCTGTATTATTGTCGGGAGGTGTAGACAGCTCCGTGGTGGTACATCTCCTTTGCGAACAAGGTTACCGTCCTTCTCTATTTTATATCAAAATAGGGAGGGACGATGCCGATTATATGGACTGCTCTGCGGAAGAGGATATGGAGATGGCTTCTGCCATTGCCCGGCGTTATGGATTATCGTTGGAAGTAGTGGACCTGCACCGGGAGTATTGGGACCAGGTGGCGGCTTATGCCATTGATAAAATAAGACGTGGCTTGACTCCCAATCCGGATGTGATGTGCAACAAGCTGATAAAGTTCGGGTGCTTTGAGCAACGTGTGGGGAAGGATTTCGATATCACGGCAACCGGGCACTACGCCACTACGGTGTTGAGGGATGGAAAGACATGGCTCGGTACCGCTGCCGATTCCGTGAAAGACCAGACCGACTTTCTGGCACAGATAGATTATCTGCAAGTTTCCAAACTGATGTTTCCATTGGGCAGACTGATGAAGAATGAGGTTCGTGACATAGCCCTGCGTGCCGGATTGCCCAGCGCCAGACGTCGTGACAGTCAGGGCATCTGCTTTCTGGGAAAGATTGATTATAATGATTTTGTGCGCCGTTTCCTTGGCGAAAGGGAAGGGGATATTGTGGAGTTGGAAACGGGTAGAAAGTTGGGCAAGCATCGGGGCTATTGGTTTCATACCATCGGCCAGCGTAAAGGATTGGGGTTGGGTGGAGGACCGTGGTTTGTTGTCCGCAAGGATGTGGAGGAGAATGTGATTTACGTGTCCCGCGGATGTGATACGGCATTGCAATACGGCTATGAATTCCGTATGTACGATTTTCATTTCATTACGGATAATCCCTGGAAGGGAGCGCAGGAAGAGGTGGAGGTGACTTTCAAGATACGCCATACGCCGGAGTTTGTCAAAGGCAGGTTGCAAAAGGAGGCGGAGGGTTACCGCATTGTTTCGGAAGAAAAGCTGCAAGGCATTGCTCCGGGCCAGTTCGGAGTGGTGTATGATGCTGATGCCCGGCTGTGTGTCGGGAGCGGGGAGATTTATATATAATATTCCACCAAGTCTACGATGCCTGCCTTCATGGCATATTTGGTGGCTTCGTGCGCATTGTTTACACCCAGTTTCCGGAAGATATTCTTCCGGTGGCTGTTTACCGTATGGAAGCTGAGGTTTCGTTCGGCAGCTATTTCTTTGGTTGTTTTCCCCAGGGCTATCTCTTTTAGGATGCTCCGTTCGGCAGTAGTCAGTAAATCATCTTTGATGGTAGGATGAGTGGGGGAGGAGGAACCGTTGCCTGCGAGCAGCAGGTTACTGACGTGATTACAGATGAATCGCTCCTTGCGTGAGGCGCATTGTAGTGCGGTCAGTATCTCTTCTTTGGAATTATCCTTCAGCGCTACGCCGAATGCCATGCTGCTGAACAATACCTGGCGCAGGAACGGTAGGCTCAATTCGTCGGAAAAGAGTAGCCAATCGGCTTCCTTGAAGCGTTCGTGAAGTACCATTAGCTCTTCGGCTCCCGAAAAATCAAAAAGGGTATAGTCCAGAATGACAACGGCGGTGGGATGCAGGCGTAGTTGCTGTATCAGTTCTGCCTTGTTGTCGGCTTCCAGCAGCAGGGAGGTGTCTTTCTGTCTGCCCAATAGGAACATCATGCCTGCTTTGGTGATATCTTGATTGTCTGCAATGATAAATTCTCTCATGACATTGGTATATAAAAAACTCCGCTACAAATGTACACTTTTTAGTGTGATTTGTGGCGGAGTGGGAATATATATATTTATATAAGGGTTTTACCAGGAACGTCCCTTGAATATGTTGGATTGTTCCAGCGGAACCAGGTTCCCGCTCAAAGTCATGGTGTTGGAGTTGAAGTTCGGGCTGATGGTTACGGTTGCGTTGTTCCCGCCATTGGTCAGCGTAAGGAATATCTGGGCGGAAATGCCGATACCCTGGATGCTGAAGTTACAATTCACGTTGCCCCGTTTGTCGGTAGTCATTTGGATGTCCGATACGGTTCCGTCTACTGTTACACCGCCAATGCCGTTAGGACCTGGGTATACGGTGTTGAAGGCTACCTGCACGGTGCCACGTCCTTGGTTGACCAATACGAAGTTGGTGTTGGAGTTTACAAATGCGGTCTGTCCGTTGCGGAACATCACTTGGTCTGCCTCCATTACGAACTGGTGAGCTTTCAAGGCCGCCATTGCGTCATCGTACGAAATGGCATCCTGTGCTTGTTCTTCAGCTTTCAGGCGTGCACGTTCTGCGTCTCTTTGGGCTTTACGGTCTGCGCGCTTTTCAGCTCTACTCTCTTGTGCATACATGGTCGTTGTTGCCATGCTTACCAATACTACTGCTGCTAATGCAATAAACTTTTTCATAATCGAATCTTTTTTTGTTTAGGTTTAAATAAATTGTTCGTTATAAGTTTATTGCAAGAACAATGCCTATCCAGGATTGTTCACCGGTTTTTTAATTATTTTATATCCGATAGCAGCAATAAAGATACTCATTACCGGACTGATAAGGTTGAAGAAGCAATAGGGAAGGTAGGTCAGTGTGGGTACACTCAAAATGGTGGCTTGCGTCATGCCGCAGGTGTTCCATGGGATAAGCGGGGAGGTGACGGTAACGGCATCTTCTGTGGTACGGCTAAGTAGCCGGCTTTCGTAGCCTTTCTTTGCGTAAACGTTGCTGAACATGTTTCCGGTGAGGATAATGCTGATGTACTGGTCTGCCGTGGCAAGGTTCAGGAACAATCCGGAACATACGGTGGATGCTACCATGCTGGCTGTATTCTTCATGAAGCGGACGAATAGGGAAGTGATGCTTCCCAGCATGCCGCTTGCCGTCATGGCTCCGCCGAAACACATGGCGCAGATGATGAGCCAGATGGTATTCATCATTCCTGCCATACCTCGTGTGGCAATCAGTTCTGTCAACATGTCACTGTCAGTTTGTAGACTGGTACTGCCATAAAATGTCATCATTATCCCTTTGAACATATTCCCACCTTCCGCTATCTCATTCAGTAGTCCCGGTTGGAAGATGAAGGCGAATATCCCTGCCAGCAGAGTGGAGAGAAAGAGTGTGATGACGGAAGGCACTCTCCGGGCAATCAGTATTCCCGTAATCACGGGAACAGCCAGTAACCAGGGAGTAATGTTGAATTTGGCGTCCAGTGCTGCCGTAAATTCCGCGATCTGTTGTGTATTGTTCGTTTCGTGTGTGAGTCCCATTACTGTAAAGATGACAAGGGTGATGAGGAGAGAGGGGACGGTGGTAATCATCATATAGCGGATATGGCTGAATAGCGGTGTTTCCGTTACGGATGAGGCAAGGACTGTGGTATCCGATAACGGTGAAATTTTGTCTCCGAAATAGGCTCCCGAAATGATAGCACCGGCTATCCATCCCTCTTCAAAACCTTGTGCCTTGCCTATGCCCAAAAGGGCGATACCGATGGTGGCGATAGTGGTCCATGAACTTCCCGTCATTACTGATACCAATGCACAAATAATGCAGGTAGAAGCAAGGAAAAAATTCGGATGGATAATCTGCATACCATAATATATAAGGGTAGGTACCACCCCACTTATCATCCATGTGCCGCTCAAAGCACCGATAATCAATAGAATAATGATAGCTGTGGCAACACCTGAAATGTTGTTGGTGATGGCAAGTTCATAATCTTTCCAAGGGATGCGGTAGAAAGCCATGCCGATAAAGACACACATACCAGTGGTGGCAAGTAGGGAAATCTGGCTTCCTCCACTCAAGGCGTCACTTCCGAAAGTATGGATGGTGGCGAACAGCATTCCTACGAGAAAAGCGATGGGAAATAGAGAAACGAGTGGAGAGGGTATTTTCTTTGCTGAATTCATAGGGTTGTTTTTGACTATGCTTGGTTGACGAATCTATTATCAATCTGTCGTTTATAGTTTGATGCGACAAAGGTATAACAATTCTGTTCAATATCTTCCTTATCCTTTGCATGACAAATAAAAATTATCAAATCTTTGCGTTTGCTTGGAAAAATGATAGTATCCTTGTTATTTCTTGTTGTAAAGGGTGATGGACAACGATATTATTGTTAAAATAACGCCGGTGCCGACCACGCCACTCCATCCCCAAGTCTGCCAACTGCTTCCTGCAAGGAAGGTACCCAAAGAGCCGCCGATGAAGTAAGTGGTCATGAAAATCGTATTTACCCGATTGGAGGCAGACGGGTAGATGTCGAAAATACTGGTCTGGTTGCTGAGTTGGATACATTGCATGCCTATGTCTATAAGAATGACACCGGTAATGATACCTGCATAGTTGTTTCCGCAGAAAAAGAGCGAGGCCCATGCAAGCAGAATCATTCCGCAACCGATAAAATTGAAATTGCGTATGCCTACTTTTTTTACATATTTTCCTACAAAAGATGCGGTTAAGGCTCCGGCAATGCCGCAGAGCCCTAGTATGCCGATGACATCGCTGGATGCATGGAACGGGGCTTCTCCCATTTTGAATGCAAGGCAGGACCACATGGCAAGGAATGAGCCAAAGGCCAGTCCTGCACGTATCGAGTAGATTCGTAGAGAGGGGTATTCTCTTACTAATGAGAAAAGAGACTTCATCAGCCCGGAATATTTGCCTTGGAAAGTCGGTTGTATGTCCGGTAGTACCTTTAATACAACGATAGCGCATAGTAACATCATTCCAGCGGCGATGAAGTACATTTCACGCCAGCCAAGCACTTCACCCACAAATCCGCTGACAACACGTGATGCAAGTATTCCAGTCAGTAATCCTGAGATGACGACACCTACATTCCGTCCCTTGTTTTCGGGGCGTGAGAATTGCGAGGCAATCGGTACAAATATTTGGGGTATCATGGAGCAGATGCCGGTAATGAGTGATGCTGCCCAGATGATGTAGATGTTCGGTGCCATGGCAATGGCTAGAAGGGAAAATATGAGTAGGAAGAAATTCGTCAGGATGATATTCTTGCGTCGATAGAGGTCTCCTAATGGGACGATGAACAATAATCCCAGCGCATATCCGATTTGTGTAATCATGGCAATGAGGTTCGTTTTGAATTCAGAAACTTCCAATTCATGCCGCATGATATTAAGCAGGGGTTGATTGTAATACAAGTTGGCTACGGACACGCCAGCTACGATAGCAAGTGTCCAGAGTATATGTGCCGGTAATCCTCCGTTTTCTTTCAGTTCTTGTTTCATGCTGCAAAGATAATGTCTTTCTGTTTCATGCGCAAGATATGTGAGTATGATAAGAATATGTGTGAAGTGGTATCATCTTTTTAGCCTTTCCGTTTGTTATACTATTATTTTGTTTGAGAATAATTGATTGGAGCTATCTTGGATAAGCGGAATGTTGTATTGATATTTAAAGATACGTTGGGCATGGGAAATGAATGGTTTAGAGAGTTGCTGGGTATGAAATACAGGTGGACGAAATGCAGGCTCTTCTAGCAAACGAGGGTTGGTAAGGTGAATTCGATGACTCAAGGAACCTACCGTTCCCCCATTAGACCGCCTCCTGATGACATACTTGGGATTATCCTGCTATTGACTGAAAACTCGGGTATATATTAGTATGAATCATTATTACTTAAACTTATAATAGTATGAAACATTTATCGATAATAATAATAGTAGTGTCATTATGCGTTTTCCTGCTATCCATCGGCGTATATCATAAGGTTCCCTGGTCTGTTCTGCCAATAGTGGCTAGTGGAATCTGTATATTATGTTGGCTTTTGTTCCATTTACTCTGTATCAGTGAAGAAAGAGATTTACTGAAAGAGGGAAATCAGTATTTCATTGATACCTTTCAAAACATACGTAATCCCATTTCTTTGATTAAGACACCGTTAGGGGCAGTTTACGAAGGAGACTGTCCGGAAGACATAAAGAAGGAACTGGCTGTTGCACTTCATCATATAGGCGGGCTGGAGCAGCACTTGATAGCGTTGATGGAGTTGAAACGACTATTTGGCAATTCTGGTAGCCTGGTAGTTGCAGAACATGAAATCGGCGCATTTATGAGGAAGAAAGTGTCTTTTTTACAGTCTCATGTGGCCGGGTTACAGATGAAGCTGGATTTGGTTCCGGATTTTGACTATGCAAGCGCTTGGTTTGATCCGGGAAAGATATCTCCGGTTATCGACCGGTTTGTATTGAGTGCCATCGAGTGTTCTCTGCCGGAAACGCATCTCTCGATGCAGGTTTCGTTGAAGGGAGATTACTGGGCAATCAGGATTAAGGATACAGGCAACAAGCGATTTCTGAAATGTTGCAGATGGTACTCGTCGCGGCTTCCTATTCTGCGACCTCTGCATGGCAAGCAGTATGGCATGGGCGGTGTGTTTTTTGACAAGTTGATGAATATATGTGACGGGAAAATACTGACTTTGGAAAAGGAGGCTCTGCTTCGATTTCCCATAAGATGTTCGTGTGCGGTTTCGGGGGGGTATACATCCTTAAATATTCCGGACACTTTTCAGGTGAATGAGTCGGAAATAGCTTTCCATGGTTTCTCGAAGAAAAAAAATATGGATAGACCTTTAGTGATACTTGCGGATAATGACAAGGGATTCAAGGATTATCTTGAGAAACGTTTATCGGAATGTTTTGTAGTGAGGAGCTTTGATGACGGTCAGGAAGCATTGGAGGTAATATGTGAAGAGTATCCGGATTTGGTGATTTGTGATATCATGTTGAAAGGTATGAGCGGTGAGGAACTTTCTTCTAAACTGAAGACGTCGAGGGACACCTCCTTTATTCCGGTGATATTGATGGGGGCGCACATTGATGTGAAACGGCGGGAAAAGCGTTGTTCTTCTCAGGCTGATCTCTTTGTATGTAAGCCCTTTAATCTGGAGGACCTTAAAGTGGAAATATCCATATTGATAAATAATAGCCGTTTTCTTCGGAAGACATTTCTTCAGAAAGTTTTTGGAGAAGATTTTTTAACGAAACCTATGGAGCGGGCTCAGCAGGATGCCAATCTGGCATTTTTGAATGAAGTGAAGCTTTACATTATGGAGAATATGGATAAAGAGGATTTGACAGTAGATGATATTGCCTCCAGGATGTGCATGAGCCGGACAACCTTTTATAATAAGTGGAAGTTGTTGACGGGAGAAGCACCCAAATATTTGATTTCGAGAATCAGGATGGAGAAGGCACGGGAACTTTTGGAAAGCGGAAAATTTTCTGTGACTATGGTTGCTGAAATGGTGGGTATGCGAAATATGAAAAACTTCAGAGGCAGGTATAAGGAGTATTTTGGAAAAACACCGAAGGAGTTTATGAAAAAAGCATGATATTTATCTGAAGAAAACTTTCATAGAAAGGCTGTCACATATTAGATAATGGACAGCCTTTGTTTTGAAATGGGAGATAGGAGAACTGAACATCCTAAGCTATCTATAAAGGAAAATCTCTCATCGTTTTCGTTTTGGGGATAACTGGGTATATATGATTAGCTTTACTTGCCGATGCAGTATGTGTACATCGTTGATTATCAATAGTATAGCGCTCTAAAAGGTACAACCAGTGGGTTGGCAAGTGTCTGAGAATGTGTAAGTTAGTGATTTTTAGCACCATTCTCGGCTTGTACCTCCATTTTGGAAAGTAAAAGTAAGTGTAATTTCTTGAATATCAAAATGTGCGGTACAAAAACTTGTGAAAAATTCCATTTTTTGATGAGAAAAGGTACAAAAATGGCTCTGAAACCACCCTCGAGGTTAGAGCTATTTTCTAGAAAGAAACTTGCTAAGATATTGATTTCTTTTTATAATAGCTATTGAGGAAGAAAATACCTGTAACTTCTTCTTTATAGAAGGAGGCTAACATAATCGCATTAGTTAGTTGTTGTAATGATTTATATTTTGTTCCCTCTCCTTTTTTAAGTCTAAAAGCCATTCCTATAAGATATATTATATGTCGTATATCGAAAATATTATATATGTATGTACCAGTAGATAAATTTTGATCTTTTATAGAAAAGTGTTTCAGTGTATGTAATAACCCTCCAACAAAGTCAATTTTTGTTGGATCCTCTTTATTAGGCATAGTTGATCGAAACATGTCTATTCTCAATATATCACTGAATATCCCATTATCTTGATATACTACATAACAACAAGCATGCCCCGTTAGAAAATTAATATAATCCTGTTTGGTTCCCCAATATTTATATCCACTTGTATTATACAATGCATCAATGACATCTTCCGCATCTCCAGTTCCAAACTTATTTGGATATTTCTTTGTAGCATCCAATATAGAAGAACTAATCATTTTTAAGAAACTACTATTAAATACTATATAAAAATCATAGTTTTCATCTATATAGTAATGGTTGATATCTAAAATTGAAAATCCAAATTGGAACACATTAATTAACTCCTTACCTTGCTTTTCTCTTTCTTCATTTTCGTGGTTCCATAGGGATTTCAATTTTGATTCCATAAAATTCATTAGGGCATTGTATTCTTTTATCGAAATAATTTTCATCGCTTTATTATTTAATTATTTGTTGTTTCTATTTTAAATTATAATTATATTCTAGCATTGAGAATTTTTCCTCTAATGAAAATAGAGGAAGGCAAGTTTAGTTACTGAAACTAATTTTCTACAATCCCATTATTGCTGATTTTTAAACGGATATAATTGTTACATTCATGTCGGCCCTAGATACTAATCATTAGAGCAGTTTTGTATATAACTTTTTTAGTTTTTGCCTGTAAGAAATATATTATTAAAAATTTAAACTGTCTCTAACTCAAACTTGATATTCCCCTTGACATCAGATAACATATCCGTGGATCTGTAGTACGATAAATAGTATCTTCATTTTCCGATGCATCTGGTAAAATAATACCAAGTTTTACTAATTGGGAAATATACGTTCGAGCCGTTGCTGTTTTAATATTAAAAACATTGCATAATTCAGAAATAGTAAAATATGGTTTTTTAATTAGCAATACTTTGTTCAGCCAATTGTAATAATTATTTTTATCTGATATTTTCGATGGTTGAAGCGACTCGTAGTCAAAGCGTTTACAAAACTCTATCAATCCCTTTGATATCGTTGCAGAAGAGAATGATACAACATCACCATTGGTAGCATTATCACCCATTTCTTCATCATACAATCTATTCATTAATGATATTAGTGACCTTGGTGATCCTCCGGCTAAACTCAAAATAGTCTTTCTATCATTCTCAAATGGTATGAGTGATTGGAGAGAAACAGGTTGTTTTTTGTTAATGGAATAGTATAAAAGCCTTTTGTTAATTATTTGTTCGAGTTCTTCATCACGCCATGAAATATCTATGTCTTGAAATTTATCAAACCGTACTCCACGATTGTTAAGTGTACGTTTTACCTCTGACCACAGACTGAATACAATAGATAGTTTGTTAGTGTATAATAGGTTTGTATCTGTTAAAATTTGTAATGTAAATTCAGAAACTTTATTTACGTCAGCATTTATCTCAGAGAATTCATCAATTTTGTCAAATAAAACTACAATAGACCCATAATTCAGACTCAGTGCAATGTCTACAAGATGCTTAAGTAAAGCTAAAATTTTGTCATTACCTTTATCAACTACGTCTTTCATAGAAAGGCTATTAATTTCATTGATAGGAATCTCTTCGAAAATGGGTATAGTTGTTATTACATCATCATTTTCAGGTAATCCCATACTCTGCCGAACCACAGAAGAAGTTACTTTAATAGCTCCGCTAACAACGCCGTTTATTAACTTTAAATTCTTGTTAAAGAATTTAGAAAGTCCAATATTTCGTTTCTTTGTTTTGATTACTTTTGCCTGCTTCAAATAGTCTTCAGCTATTTCATCATCGTAGAACATCTCAACAAGATATGAAAGACGCTTTTTTTGCTCTTTTGAGAGAAGTTTGGCATCTTTTCGATTCTTATACAAATGCTCTGAAAGTCTCTTTGTTAACGACTGTACTATCTTATAAAGAAAATAGCCTTTATTGTTACTCAAAGGAATGCCCTCATAACGCGTAATAAGCAAAGGAAGAGTTCCATTGGCTTTTAAGTCTTCAAAAAGCATATGAATAGTAGCTGACTTGCCTAGTCCTCTTTGCCCAACGAGTATTCGACTATTTCCCTGTCTAGCGTTTGATTTTAATGCGTCATAATACCGGGGCTTAACGAATATACTACGCAAATCTTCTTCCTCTTCTGCGCTGAATCGTGCAAAGGGATTATCGCTAATGTTCTGTATCTTGCACATATGTTTATATTATTTCAAATTTTGTTAAAAACAATTACTTTCTTCCTACTAAAGCTTCCAACTCTACCTGAAAATATCCATTAAATTAATTAAGATTAAAGATTTATTGGCTACTTTATGGAGTGAAGAGCTAATATATAAAAAATTTCTTAACTAACAAAGAAGGACGAGAAAATATGATTGCTTAAAACATAAAATGGCATCTTTGCCTTATGAGGCTTATCTGTATGAGTTATTCTTTCAGTATATTTTGCTTTTGGACTTTAACCGCTTTATTTCAAAAGAGTAACTTATTACTTCAGACTTATAACAATTATATTTGTTAAATTTCTCAATGAGATGAAAGCGATAAGATTGAATTTTAAAATAAGTCAGCCATTAGTTCTTTAATATTACTGAAATGAACTCAAATATTTGTAGAAACAAAAATATTGTGGTAAAAATTGAACAATCATAATGAAATACCATACTTTATAGAAACAATATATTGTTTGTTATAGGTGAAATACGAACTCTACGAATAATATAATAGCATTTAATATCTCAACGTCCGATAATATGCCCAAAGCAGGTTTCAACAGAAATAAATCCGAAAACTTATTTCTGTAATCTATCATAAAATAAACTAAAACCGCTATATTTGCATATTATATGATATGTTGAGCTATGACAAAAAGTACAATGGCTACCAAGCTACCAAGGAAATTGGAGCAGAAGATGCAGACAGTAGGTGAACAGATTCGGCTGGCCAGACTACGCAGGAATCTTAGTATTGCTCAGGTTGCCGAACGTGCCACCTGTTCACCTCTTACAATTTCACGCATAGAGAAAGGTGTACCGACAGTGGCAATTGGTATTTATCTTAGGGTGCTTTATGCACTTCAGCTGGATGATGATATTCTTCTGCTTGCAAAAGAAGATGCAATAGGAAAGGCCTTACAGGATTTGAGCCTCAAGAAACGAGAAAGAGCATCCAAAAAAGAATAAGGAATTAAAAGACTCTATGTATTTGCTGATTTTGATTGGCAGAAAGAACCAAGACTAATTTGAGCGCTGACTTATGAATCTCTATTTGTGGCTTTGATAGCTATGGATTTTGCTATAATGATGAATGCTCAAAGATTACATATATCTATTTTTTTAGTGATAACTTGAACAGTTATCTTGGTCAGCAATACACAGTTTCCGGCAAGGATATTTTCGGATGTTTTTCTGATGTCCTTTCAGATAGATGGGGACGTACATTAATAAATCGCAAGGAGCAGATTTTGACAAATGGAAAATAGCGTTCGGTGTGCGACTTTTAATTAATGATTTATCGAATAAGATAATTAGGAACTACGGAAAATACAAAGAAAATTCCAAATATTTTAGAAAATCTTCAAAGATAAATAATGATTATAATAACCGAATAATATATTTATATGTTGTATTTTGACGAATCCGGATATACTGGACCAGATTTAACTAATGTAAGTCAACCTTACTTTGCACTGGCTTCTGTTAAGATGACTAATGATGAAATTGCGTGCTTAAAAAAAGATATAGGCTATTATGAATGGGGAAAGGAACTTCATTTCAAAAGCATGTATACTAATCCTCAAGGCAGAGCCATATTAGATAAAATATTTAATCATCCACTTATGGATGCAAATCATGTACTCCCATCATTTGCCGATAAGCGATACTGCATATATGCCAACATTGTTAATATATTAGTTGAAACTATGTATTATAACAAAGGAATAAACTTGTATGAAGGAGCTAAAAATCTAATATTAGCAAATGGCTTGTATTATTTTGCTATTCGGCATCCAAATAAGGATTTAGTGGCAGAATTCGAGAAAAATTTTGTTACAATGGTTAGAACACCATCTGTAGCATCCGTTGCGGATTTCTATAGAACTACAGATAAATTAAGAGGGGATACTGGTACAGAGTCTGGATTTTTTGAGATGCTGTCAGAGATACCTTTAACTATTCAATACATTAAAGAGGCCTTGCCTTATATGAAATTCTATATCGATTTGACAATACCATTATTTTCTGTATCAGTCCAAGAATGGTATAAAAGAACTGGGGAAAAAGAGGATGTTCTTTTTGATTCTTCTGAACCATTCTTTGCAAACAAAGAGTTTATGGAATACCTAAGAGATATGGATGTTCCTGAAACTGTTGTAGGATATGGCAAAGGAAAGCATGTTTATCCTTTACCAATTGGTAATATAGAAATAGTTAAATCTCATGAAGAGTTTGGTATCCAGTTGGCTGATATCTTTGCTAGTGCTTTAGTTTTTGCTCTTACGCCACGTACTGATAAATTCGTGAAATATCAAAATAAGATAAGGCAACTCCCTATTTTCCAAAATATTAAGCTGAATATTGCACCATCTTCAATTGATTTTATTGAGGAAAGGATGCAGGATACAGCAGATATTGATCCTTTAGATTTTCTATGCATGTATGGCAATAGCAAAAACACAAAACAGGACTAAAAATGTATAGATATATTATTAACTGAAATTGTATAGAATCTTTTCGATATAACAGAATTTATAGTCGAGTAGCCCGCCATAAATGAAGACTGTTTATGGCGAGCTACTTTTTAGATAAAGAAACGGTAATCGTATGTTACACCGTTATATTGTCTTAACAAGTTTCCCACCTGTGCCAATGTATTAGAAGTGTCAATTGTGGCAGGTAACTTTGTATATAGATTAAACGAGTTCCAGTTCATCTTTGTAAATCCTAGAATTTCTTTAGCAATAGTTTCCAAATCTCCATGCCCATAGTATTTGGTAATTTTTAAAGGAGCAGGAATACAACGTCCTCCTTGGTAGTATCTGCGATTTGACTGTATTGAGGGAACTACTCCATGTGTCCATAACAAAGCATTTCTCGATGATAGTTTAATGCACGTTCCTCTATCAACTGGATATCCATCTTCAAGAAATTGACCATACATAATCTTCTCTGCAATAAACTTTAAATCATATTCTTGAGTGATTGTGATCAAATCAATTTCTGATATTCCTGCTTGCTTTAATGCGTTTGTTATACCTTCAATCTCATCATTCTTAAAAGGGGTTCGTTTATGAATTACAACTCTTTGAGGTAACTTTTCCATAGCGTCTTGAAAAAGAGCCAGTATATCCATTCCAAATTTATAAGCTTCTTCAAAATTTAAATAAGGATTTTTCTTTTTGTCAAATTGAGGATGTTCAACTTTTGACAGTTTATATCTTAATCCCTGTCCTTGTGCATTGTATATATGACTACAGCCTAAAACAACTTCAGCTTTACCTGAATATTGCTTTTTTATGCTATATCCAATTCCTGCATATGCTGTATTTTGATCTAAGTCTGCAAGAGTCCAGGGAGTTCTTAAAGCTTTTACAAATAGAGCTAAAGAGAGCCACCATGAAATTTCACATACCATCTTGTCATATAAAGTCTTTTCTTCTATAAATTGGGTTGTGAATCTATGTTGGGCGGCAAACGCTTTTATGTAGTTATGCAAATCAAATGTTTCTCCATGATAATTGAATTGTCTATAGTTGCTCCATGAATTAGGTATAAATATTAATAGCACAATTCCTGGGAACTGTTCTGAAAGTTTTTGCCCTTCTGTACAAATAGTTTTTGCTAAATTAATGGCACTTTTAGGATTATCATTTATTGATACCCATTTTTCAGAATGTGTTTCAGGTATTTCAAGTCTACAGTTATAAATATTACTAAAACCAGTATAATGATGTACATAGTCAGATAATTTATCTGCGGAAATTGTAGAATTTAGTCTTTTTATAAATTCACTAAATTTTGAAGAATAAGAAGCAGGACAGATACTGCCAATACATACATCTTTAGGGAATACATCAAAATATTTCGCATCGAAAGGCCTGTATTTTGATAATCCTCTCATCGGATTGTCATCATATGCAGGTTTATTAATGTATGGATTTATAAATTCAAGCTTGGGTTCGTTAATATGTATGCCATGATATAATGTTTGTTTTATGTTGTATTCCTTTGGAGAATATATCGTTGTGTTACCTTGTCCGCAATGGTGTATCTCAGCATAACCACGATTGTTGGATATTTTAAAGATAAAACCACTTCGTGAATTAACAGGTATCTCAAAACTTAATCTTTTACCATTAAACATTATATTACACCATTCTTGTAATTTCTTCTCATATTGCTGATTTCTCATTTTATCCAAATATTCATGAGAGTATTGTTGTTTGATCTCCTTTTTTATTTGGTCATTAGAAATAAAATAAACTGTTGGAGTAATTGAAAACAAGACATATTTCTCTTGTGGGACAAATGATAATCCACATTCAATAGCTTCATGTATTGTTACATTATTTTTATTTGCATAAATTTCTTTTTTATACAACCTATAACGCTTATAATCAACACCTAATCCTGTAATCTGGGAGATTCCATAAAGTACGGCTTTGAGAAATAATTCTTTAAAATAGCTGTTTTTTTCTATTTCATCAATAGAAATATGAACACGTTCAATTTCACTAATTAAATTTTTCCCAAAAACTTCATTGATAGTAGATACAGTTGAGATGGCATATACTTTGTCTTTATATGGTACAGCAATAAGGGGCTTTTCTTTAATCTTTTCTCTAAGATATTTCCATCTGTTTTCATTCTTATCGTATGAAATTTGAAACTGAAATATTTCATCGGGAAATGTAGCAGGAATTAGATTACTTTTCAGATATTTTTTTGTACTTCCATCATGTATGGAAAATGGAGTTGTCGTATTGTCTATACTTATTACTTTAAGTATTTCATTGATTTCCTCTTGTTTATTAGAATCTTCGTTAAAACAGAATTTTACAAGAGATAACATAACATTATCAAATCCGTTTGTGTCAATATAAAACGCTTGTCTTCCAGCAGATCGAATAGTTTGAATTAAATCTGCTATTTCAGGTGTAATATCCTTGCCGTAGCCACACCAATACAATCTTCCCGCTCCCTTATCCGTAAAAGCTTCTTTCAAAGCAAACATAAGGGATTTATCTCTTCCACTATATCCTATGATAATTAAATTTTTGTCAACAAAATAACGTCGCAAAGCTGAAACAAATTCACTATTTTGTGAGTCTAGTTCTTTCTCCGTATTTTTGAGTGTTCTAAATTTACAATCTCCATGTAAGGCTATATAAAGTAATTCATTTGAACTTTCTGTCCTATATATACGATCAACGCAATCAAGATTTATAGCTATAGGTGTTATATTGGCTTGTTGTGCAGCTCTTTCCACGAGTCCATCGAAATTTGTACTCCAAACAGATTTTACAATTCCATATTTATTCAGCAGACATAACAATTTATATCCTACATATGGACTTTTCCCATTGCACAGGCTTTCAAAATATTTAGTTCTGTCCGCATCTATTGGATATGAAGCTTCGGCATAAAAAGAATATTCTTCTGGACTCCCCAATTGTGGATATTTCCCTTGCACATCTAACCATTTCTGAATGATGTCTTTACTTAAATCAGATTTTTTTGGATCTACTAATTTTTTTTGATTACCTGATAATGATTGATATATTAAAAATTTCCAATCCCATATACAATCATTTGCCGATTGAATACCAGATGAGATGGATGCACCGGCACCTAATAGGACACCAAATGACCCATCTAAATTTTGTTTGATTGATCGTAAAAAAGCATCAAATTCTAAATATAAATTTTCGGGCATATTCATATTTATATTATAAGTCGTTGGTTATCGTGATTTTATTATTTCTCGTATATCTGACTCACAGCCTCGGCTGTTTCTTTCATCATTTGTCGTAATGACTCAGGGGCAATAACCTCTATTTGTGCACCAAACGAACGGAGCAAAGAACGTAACTCATAATTATTTTGGACTTTTAAGGTTATCTTCCAATATCCATCTTCAAGAGGTGTTGTCACTGCTGATTGAGATTCATGAAGTGGCTTAGTCACAATATATCCAATGGCTTTATCACTAACCTTTAAAATGACTTCTTCTACAGGAGCATTTGAACGCGAAACGCCGACGATATCGCTAAAGTATTCTTTAAAATCTATTCCTTCAGGTTGTATTATGTATGGTTTAGATGTTTCCTTTACTCCTTCGATTCTATCAATTGCAAAGTTTGATAGATAATCCGAGTCTTTATGTTTGCCGATCAGAAACCAGCGATTATTATATTGTTTAAGATGATAAGGAGTAACAATTACAATTCTAGCATCCTTCCCAAATGGATGATATATAATTTCAATGACCCTTTTGTTAACAATTGCATTAAAAATGGGTTTATAGTATAAATCCATTCCTTTAAGATAGGGATTATGCTGAAAACTTACAACTGAATCCAGATTATCTCCTAATTTACTGGTCGTATATAGTCTTTTTTCAAGGTCGTTTAACCACTCAAATTGTGGTACTCCATCGAAACGTTTAAGAAGTATCAATGCATCATAAATCAAATTGAGCTCTTCTTGATTGATAGGTTGATTTTTGATGGAAGCCCCTTTAGTATGGTATCGGTAATATTTTCTATGCCCATCTCGAATGGCATCTATATCCATACCATATCCTTCTTCACTTTCAATGAATTTTAGATCTTCTTGTACTTGACGTTTTTTTACTCCGCAACCATCTTTCGTTTCTCCATTATACAGATAGAGCGCTTCATTGCAGGCATCTACTAAATCCTCAATATAGTAACGCCTAGACCAATTGCTCAGGCATTTATCTATAATCTGGTATCTTAACTGTGCATTCTTATTTGTTGGCATAGGCAATACTATTTATCAAACAATACAAAGCTAATTATGAACAATGCAGTCTTTCTGCATTGTTCATAATCTTTTATATTAAATCTTCTAATTTATCTACTATTGCAGCAATTTCTGTAGAATCAATACTTCCGTTCTCATGGTCAACTGTAGTAAATAAATTTACTCCTTCGATGTAACCGATTGATTTATAAAAATCTCGTTTCTTTTCCCATGATTCCTTATAGGCGGGATTATCTAACATTCCTAAATGTTCCCAAAGAATGGTATCTCCAGATGCATCTTCAAAAGTAAAATCAGGAATACATCGGCGGCCGTTATCTTCTATCATTCTTTCATATTCAAAGTCAATACCTCGTTCATATAGCATATTAGCAATAATTACTTCAGACTTGCTACGTACGATTAAACCTGGCTTTAAGGTTGTGTGAATCAATCCTTCCACATATGGAATGTTTGAAATATCTTCACGAACAGATGTAGAGAAAAGATTTGTATTTCGCTTAGCTAAAACTGACATCTGAGGTTTAGTATACTCGATTAACCACGAT
This sequence comes from Bacteroides sp. AF25-5LB, assembly GCF_003602965.1. NCBI lineage: Bacteria > Pseudomonadati > Bacteroidota > Bacteroidia > Bacteroidales > Bacteroidaceae > Bacteroides > Bacteroides sp. AF25-5LB. The sequence goes on along the minus strand of NZ_QTMC01000028.1, from coordinate 8,040 downwards.
ATATTATCTTGTATCAACAGAATTAATTTCTTTCTTGCTCGTGTTAAAGCTGTATAGATTAGTTCACGTGAAAGTATACGTCCGCTTTTAGGAAGAACAACCAACACAGTATCAAAATCGCTCCCTTGACTCTTATGGATAGTTATAGCATAAGCCAAGTCTATTGTATTATCAGCCTCATCCGACTTAGAAGAATAATATGAAAATCTCTTGTTGGGTAACCCGGTAAAAACGACTGTCGATTTCTTTTCCCTCTTATTTGCATAATTAACAAAACCTATTTGACCATTTGAAAGTTGACATTCTTCTTTACTCGTAGATTTCTTGCGTTCATTCTTTAATTGAATGACCTTATCTAGAGCAGATATGGTAATAGGAGCTATTTCTATTGAAAAATTTTTATTTATACCAACCCACTCTTGGAAATACGAATTAATCTGAAATGTTCCCCATACCGGATTTCTTACCGGAGATAAAACCTGAAATCTTTCAACTTTTGACGGATCATTTAAGGCTTTATTTACATCGTCAAGTCCTATAGATTTACGAATCTTATCGGATAAAGATTTACCTTCCTCTTCTGGCAACTCTTTTTCAATGGCCTCTTTCAAACAGTCTTTAAGGTCGTTTTCATCATTCCAAGTATAAACAGCCAAGTCATTATTAAGATTTCCTTTGGCAACTTGCTCAAAAATGAGATCGGAATTCTTTGCAGGTTTTTCTCCAGAAAACCATGATGCTAAAGTCAATATGTCAGAGTCTTCTGTATTAATAGTTCTTACAACATATCGCAATTTTGTTATTGCCGATCTTAAATATTCGTCTTTATTATCCTTTAGGTAGTTAAATAAGTCTGCAAATGGTCTGCCAGGGCCAATAGGAGGTAATTGAAATGGATCTCCAATTAAAATTATTCGATTAATGTTCTTTAAATCCAATGCTTTCATTAAGACATAAAAGTCCTTACATGTAAGCATGGAACACTCGTCAATAATGACATTTTTTGCTCCACAATATTTACGTTTTTCTGCATCTTCAGGAACATAAGGTGTCATTGTAGCCCAGTCAAAGAAACCCTGACGCGTCAGAAATTGCGCAATAGTTAGGGCTTGAATACCTGCTGACATGTTGCCTAAGCGAACTCGTGCTTTCCCTGTAGGAGCCAAAAGGAGCGTACCTTCTGCTTTTATTTGTGGCGATTTTAAGAAAGCTCTGACAACTGTAGTTTTGCCTGTTCCAGCTGGACCTGCCAGCACAGAAAGGCGCTTACTGCAGAACATTTCCAATGCCTTTACCTGGTCAGCCACAGCATTACGGCATCGCTCATTTGCTTCATTGTAATCATCAATAGATGCTTTAACGATCGTATTCCAGTCTTCTTTTACTGGTGATTTGACGTCCTTTGAAGCACGACCTTTGAATATCTTACGCAAATAATCATCAATTTCTTTATATTCCTTCAACTGCAATGCACACCTGTCATCAGTATTAAGGTATACAGTTTTTTCTTCAATGAACTCTTTGTTTGACATTAAATAATTATATGGCAGTTGATGATTGTCCGCAGCCAAACAATCTTTTATATATAACTCAATCTCGTTTGCAGAAATTAATGTATCACCATCACAGAGACTTGCCACAAGTTTTGAAATGATAAATGAGCGGATCCTTCTATTATCAATTACAGATTCCACTAGTGAAGGAGCTTTTGGAGTCCATTTCCCTTGAATCTTAGGGTCAGCCATTACGCCAAGATCAATCATTTCGGTTGTAACCGGAAGATAATTTTCAATAAGACTCTCCTCGCTGATAATATATGGATTATTTAATAATTCATCGTAGCAATCAGGACAATCAAACCACCATTTTATTACTTCCGAATTTATTTCAAAACGTGATAGCAGTTCCAACACTTGTCTTTGGTTACTTAGAGTATTTTTCCAAAGAATACGATAATGAGTAAGTTCACTTTTATATACGGAATCAGGAAGAGACAATTCACCTTTCATCAATTTATCAAAGGCTTCCCATGGATTATCTTTAACCCCACAATATCCATTATTTCGTAAATCCTGTTCAATTATAAATGCATAATTTACTCCTATTGCTGATAGAGCCTCGGCGAAAGCAGGGAACGGACCTATCATATCCTTCACCTTTGCAATTTGGGAATCTATCCACAAAATTTGTTGTTTCCAGTTTCCTCCAACCAGCCCATGTTTAATAACCGATTCCAAGCACTTTCTGGCAACATTAAGAATAATCAGCATACTGTGATTGCTAACATAATCACAACCGTAGGATAATTCATTAAAGATAATCTGGCTATTACCTAACTTTGGGATAGTAATTTTTATTTCATCAATTACTTCTTGTTTCGATTTACCTGTTTGGGCTTTTACATAGTCTTCATCAAGTGACATATATTCATGGTATGGCAAAAGAAATCCTTTTGACTTCTTCAAATCAGTTCTTATGCCATGCTCAAAGATCAAATCCCAAAAAGGATATGTATAATCAGTTGTTGTGTCATATGTTTGTACCGGTAAAACTTTGGTGATTTCACCTATACCAACAATTAATTTTGCATCTTCATCAATTGGATTACCACTTTTGCAATAAAAAACTCCGAGTGAAGTACCGGCCTCTATATTTAATCTAAAGTGATTTAATATTTCAAACTGCCTCTCTTTTCCATATACCCAAGATGTAGGAAACGGTGCAGTTTCATCATCAGACAGATTCGGATATTTATGATTCAGTTCTTCCTGATAATCACGAGAAAGATATCGGAAAGGTATTCCAAAAAAGCTATATGGTTTAAGTTCTATTGTTGTAGGTAAGAGCTTTGCATGTGGAGTCTCTCCAAAAGCATAAACATGTTTGAAGATTCTTTTATATGGCTTCTCATTCATAAAGCCACCATTCTCGCCAACACAAGCAGGTAATTGATCTTGTTTGAGAGAGTTCCAATCCTTTCCTGCATACGTTTCTTCTTTGTTCTCATCTTTTCTTTCAGATATATTGTGAAGCATCATGCAGAATGGATTATTTTTCGGACATTGACAAATAGTTCCATTCCATTTATTATCGTGCCAAGGCACACGGATTGATATATGTTTCATGATAATCGTCTTATTTCGTATTAATATTATTTCCTACAATCTTGGCAAACGCATCAGCACATTTCTTAATATCTTCATACTCTGCTAGTTTTTTGCCACTAAGGTTATCGTCTGTCCAATCCTCAATATCTTTTGCATACACATCTTTGATGGAGCTTTGTAGTGATTCTATTTTAAGAGGAACAGGAAGGTTATTTATTTGCATATCATCAATGATTCTTTTGAAATAAGCAAAATCACCTTCTATGATAAATCCCTTATCTGCTGCTATACGATAAATCGCAATCCAATGTCTTTGCTTGCTCAAAGGTGACTTTTTAGGATCATATCCAATAAACTGGCAAATGCTCTTTTTCAGAGTTGCGATTCGTTTTTCTTCTGGCCAATTCTTTACGTCCGCTTCAGCGACCAATTGCTGATCATCATTTTCTTCATTATAATATGGATGCAACTGAATTACTTTATGGACATAAGAATTTTCTTTGTGCACACTTTCTGACTTTTGTATTTCATGTCCATTCATTTCCAGGTCTGTAATAGATGAACCCGTGGAATAGAAATACATGGTTAGGATAATGCTGATTGCAGTATCAACTTCCTTTTCTGAAGCGGTAGGAGATATATGTGATTCACTGTTTCTCCAGCCTTTAATGAGCATAAGGTATTGATATAGCTGCTGCTTTCCTTCATCCGTGCTGTATTTCAGATTCCATAGACATTTGTGGGCATAAATCACGTTTTTCCAAGTTACATCTTCACCGGGATTTTGGGCAGGAACTTCATGGCCTTTCATCAGATAATACAATTTCTTCAGATATGCCTCAAACTTGGTGACTAATAAATTAAATGCCACAAACTTATCTACGATAGTTGCTCTCTTACCGTATAGATTGGTAAATGCCCGTTGGATAAACATGCCTACATTGTCCAAAGAGTCAATTGACGGTGTGTCTATCACATAGAATACGCTGTTTATAATCTCATCGATAGGACGCATTTGTGGAAGTACTGCGGTCAAAGTTGTTTTCAGAATGCTCCGAATATTATCCTTTATGACGGCCACGTCTACATGCTGTACTTCGTCTGTAATAACGTCTTCGTCTTGCGGCACCTGTTCTTCTTCGGATTGATAATTCTCTTCCATATTCAAGTACGCTTTCAGAATACGTTCTCTACAACTGCTGTCCAAAATAAACTCTCGAAGTAATTTGTCTGCTTTGGGAATAACCAGACGAGCTGGGACTTCTGTACCTTCTACTTTGGTAATGAACTCACGAGTTTTGGCCATGTTCAATGTCAGTTTCAAATTGTCAAACTGACTGAACTCATTCAGATTCTGTTCCGTTACATTACGACTCATGATGTGCTCCAGTTGACTGGCGTTTATACCGGTCGCTTCGGCCAGAATCATTACTTGTTTGTGCAATTCGCGGAATTGGTATTCTGCGATATAATCATAAATCGTCTTACCTGGCGACAGGTGTAAATCTCCACTTTGCAGGTCGTGTAGGATAATCATTGCCGTACGCTGATCCTTTTGTGAAAGAGATGCAAATGTTTTGTGCAACTCTTTAAAGGCTTCTTTGGTCAGTTCGCTTCCCGGACCGGACATATAGAGGTTCTTGATGAACTTCACAAACTTGGAGTTGATATATTCGGCATCAATCGTACCCGTACCTGTTTCTGTGATATAGGTGTCAATAGGATAGTCAAAATCATCTCTTTCCGTACTGCCCCCTCCATTACCTTCAAACAGTTCCCTGTATCGTTGCAGCAGAATAAGGTAAGTCTGTTCGTCCAATTCCATCTTGACGTAGGTATAAGTATCGCCATGCTGGAACTCATATTCATCCTTATCCCATGTGAATCCTTGCAGCTTGGCTGCTTCCAGCAGATGAGTCATCTGGCTGAAATCTTTGGCAAACATATTCCTGTCTTCTCTTGCTTCTGGCAATTTTGTAAAGTTTTCGATTTTTTGTGCCTGGAATATATCCCTTATGTGCAAGAACTTCTGGTTGATATTTGTCAGATTACTTTCCAGTTTATCGACAAAAACACCTAACGGCCTGTCCACATATACATCGAGTGCATCATTGATATTCTGCTCCATGGTGTAAGGGAAGGAGTAATAGCGGATAATGCCGAAAGGCTTGTCCGGACCAAACAAGCGGTTGGTACGTGAGAACGACTGGATAATGTCCACATATTTCATTACCTTATCCACATACAGCGTATTTACCCATTTGGAATCATAACCTGTCAACATCTGCGAAACTACAATAAGCAAGTCTATCTGCTGTGCGTGATCATGTTCTATATTGAGGTAAGGCTTCTTATGTGCCAGTCTTTTGGCCACATCCTTTTTGTATTTGGCGTAGGTGGAAAGCTGGAATGTTGTTCCATATTTCCGGTTATAGTCATCCAGCATCTCCAGCAAGGCATCTTCCTTGGCGATTCCGCCATCAGAATTGTCTATGTTGTTGTCGAATACGGCCACCACATTCAGAGAAGAATATTGCTCCTTGAATATCCGATAATAAGCTATTGCCTCAGGTATATTCTTTGTAGCTAGAATGGCGTGGAATTTACCGTTCTTGCTCAGTTTATCCCTTCCGCTTGCGATGTCGGCAGCAACAGCCTGATGATGAACAGGCTGCTGATACAAGTCTTTAGGCAGATAATGTTCTATTCCGTGTAAGGTTTCATCTCCTTCCTTATAAGTGTCCGGCATCTTCAGTTCGTTCATGAATCGGTTGTAAACAACCATTTTCTGCTCGTCATTTTCAATCTCTTCAATGCTATTTACCTTCAGTTGAGAGAATGCCACTTTTTCGCGAAGCTCATTGTCATCGTAGGTTCTTACCATATACGGATCGAATCCCAATACGTTGTGGTCAGGGATTCCATTGGCGATGGTGTATTTATGAATCATGTCGCCGAATATGGTTTCGGTCATGATTTCATGCTTGGCGTTTTCTTTAAACACCGGTGTGCCCGTGAAGCCGAAAAGCAAAGCTCTTTTGAATGTATTCTTGATACCTATCAGCATATCGCCGAACACACTACGATGACATTCGTCTATGATGAATACCAGTCGTTTGCGGTCTATCAGATCAATATCGTCCTGCGAAATATCTTTCCCGGCCTTGATGTTCGACATCTTCTGAATAGAGGTCACAATCAGGCGGTCGTCGTTATCCGTACTTTTGAGTTTGCTCAACAGGATGGCTGTATTCTGCGTATCTTGAATCGCTTCGTCTTCTCCCGCAAATCCACGATATTCGTCCAACGATTGCACGCTCAGCTCGATGCGGTCCAATAGAAATACCACTTTGTCGGCATCGCCGGAATTGGCAATGAGTTGTGCCGATTTGAAACTGGTCATGGTCTTTCCGGAACCAGTGGTATGCCACACGTATCCGCCACGATGCTGGTGGGTATCCCAGTTGGTCTTATGCGTTATGTCGCTGATTTTACTGGCTGCAAAATACTGATAGCTGCGAAGTACTTTCAGTGTCTTGTCCTTATCGTCGGCAATAGTATAATAACCAATTAGCTGATGAGCCATGGGGATGCTGAGCAAGTCGGATACAATTCGTCTCCAGTCTCGTATAACGGTGTTGTTAAAGTCTTCCCAATGGAAATAGAATTCCGGCTTGAAATTCTCTTCTTTCCCCGGATTGGCAAAATAGAGTGTTTCTTCCGGTGTCATGGCTACAAAAATCTGTACCATCTTAAAGATACCGTTGCTGAATACGCCTTCGTGGGTATAACGCTTAATCTGGAAGGTAGCCTGACTCACATCTACTTTTGAACGCTTCAGTTCGATATGAATTACCGGCATGCCATTGATGAGCAACATCACATCGCCCCGTCGGTCACCGCCCAACGGGTGCGAAGCCTTGAAACGAGGTTGTCGGGCAATCTGATAGCGACTCTGTCCGGCACTGATTTCACGTGCATCGAAAATCTTCAGATAAACTTCCTTGCCGTAATTGTTGGTATCGGCGGGGTTGTCGCGTTTGATGCATACCTGTCCGCCATTGATAAACATATTCATGGCGTATGGGCTGTCGCACAGATTCACCTGATCGATGATTTGGCGCATCTCACTTGCGGTAAGCGGACAATTGCCCAATTTATTGATGTCTCTGTTGTTGTCGAAGAGAATCTTGGCCCAGTTCTGAATCAAATCTTCTTCTGTGGGTTGTACAAGGACTTCCTTTTCCCAACCATGATGGGGGAGAAGGTCAACCAAGGCTTGTTCAAACTGACTTTCCTTGACGAAATATTGTATGTCGTTTATATTATCCATATTTACTTCCTTAAAGGTTTGAATGATATTTATACAAACATTTTATCCAGACAAGCTGCCTTGATTTGTTTTAACTTCTCAAGGCGCTGGGTTTGGAGAGAGATTTGTTTATCAAGATTACAGAAATAGGATGCTATTTTTTGTTGTTCTAGTTTTGAAGGTATAAAAAAATCCATCTCTTTAAACTCATCAAAACTTATTGTACGGCCATCTCTAATTCCGTAAGTAATAAGTTCTAATCGTTTTATAAATTCTTTAGATGTAAAAATATATTTCCAGAAATAATCATAATGAAATTCCTTATTTTTGAATTCCATTACAGTATATGCAGGAGATACAATTCCTTCAATATTAGAATGAGCAAATCCTCCTTGAAATGATCTCAGATGTATAATAAATTGGCCTGGTAAAATATGTTTATAGGTCGTTTCATTTGATTTATCATGAAATACCTGATATCCAATATCACTTCTTTTAACCATTCCTTTATCTTGAGTAGCTGATAAAACGGGTAAATCAGGACGATTTCTTACGTTTGTTGTTCCTCAAATCCGCAACTAAGCTCTTCAGCGTCCTTCTTGCGTCTAAACGTCCTCTCAT
>NZ_QTMC01000027.1:0-37361 GCF_003602965.1 Bacteroides sp. AF25-5LB | reverse complement strand
ATGAGAGGACGTTTAGACGCAAGAAGGACGCTGAAGAGCTTAGTTGCGGATTTGAGGATGTATAGGATGTAGGGAAATTATAAGTCAAGGTAGCATCATTTATGCTATGGTTGTCATAGTATGGATATACCGCATAATCGCCGATGGTTCCGTTTATTACGCCGTCAAAAGTACCGCTTGCAGTTCCAATGCCATTTTTTAAGCTAAGGGCTGAAAAGCTACTGGCGTTTTGGGAAGTAGTAACACCTAATTGGTCTTTTTTTGACCAGTAGAATTTGCCATCACTTGCAAACCCCGCACGTGTACTGGAATGGTTTCCTTCCACGGTAGCGCTCAGTATGCCTTTTGTGGAAGTGGAAATCAATTCTTCATCATTTTCATTGCTACAAGCCGTTATCAGGAATGTGGCCATAGCCAGACTAATTAAAGATCTGATTTTCATTTTTACTAATTTAAATTCATTTTTTATAGACGTGTAAATTTACATACAAACCGAATTTCCGGAAAAGTTATCAATTCCAGTTTCCGTCTTCACCTCCAGAACTTACCGCAAATCCTTTTTCTACTTCTACTTCTACCACTTCCACCTGGGGAGCTTCGTAACTTTCAATAAAAATTTCCTTGTCCATGACAAAAATCTTTTAAGGGTTAAAACAATAATGAATATTAAATATTTATATTATTCAAATCAACTTCTCTTTGTAAGAGAGGTGGGTATATCCGTTATCAATTGATAGTCAGCGATATAGAATACAGTGAATTGTAGCGTTCACTCCACAAATGTTACTATATACCAAACAGAACAGACTGTCAGTTGCATTTTTTAAGCAAATAAATGTGCTAATTGCTATAAAATTCTTATTTTTGCATCAACAATCACCTCTCTTACAAAGAGATATAATTTCTCTTACAAAGAGACTTTGTATTCGCTCAACAACCCTGCATGTTACAGGGATTTCAGGATCAGGCTGTTCGCCTTGTCAACCGCCGCCGTATCCAATGAAGCGAGATAGATGCGCGTGGTAGCTTCCGAGTCATGTCCCATGCCCTCGCTGATTACTGACAGTGGAACGTTCTTGCTTCGGGCTATACTCGCCCAGGCATGCCGCGCGACGTACATTGTAAGCGGTACGGGTATCTCCAGCCGTTTACCGATGACTTTCAGGGCGCGGTTGACGTTGTGTGCCGTATTGATGTACTGTTTCCTTTCTTCCACACCGCTTTCAGGGCTGATGACGGGTAGCAGATAGGTGGAGTATTCCGTATTGTACTTGTCCGCTATCTCCTGCATGCATTTCTCCCATTTGATGAAAAGCTGCTGTCCGGTCTTGCGGCGTCGATAGGACAAAATACCGTTATTCAAGTCCTTCTTGCGCAGGTAGGCCATGTCCACGAATGACATGCCACGAGTATAGAATGAAAAAAGGAACATGTTACGGGCAAAATCCAATGCCGGGCTTGATGAGAGGTCCAGCTCCTTGATTTTCCTGACTGCCATAAGGGGTATGGCCCGTTTGGCGGTCTTCTCCACTCCCGTATAAACGTGCTTAAAGGGAAATTTCTGCTCGACCAGTCCTTTTTCCACTGCACGGTTATAGACAGCACGCAGGTTACGCATATAGAATGAGGAAGTGTTGGGGCTGACACCGTTCCTTTTCAGATAGGCTTCGTATGCCACCATCATGTCTGAATCCATGTCGTCCAAAAGCAGGTCACCACCTTTCCTGAAACGTTTGAAGCTGCTCAGCGTTGTAGTGTATGTTTCCCGGGTTCGTGCCTTGCCCAATGCTTTCAGACGGGCGATGACACTCTCCATGAATCCGAATAGAAGGTTTCCCGGCTCGTCCGCCGTAAAACCGGCCATTACGTCATCCGCAGAGTAGGCATGTCCGCTGACTTCCAGCGTGTCAATGACCTTGTGGAATCTTCGTATATCTGCCGCCACGCTGTTCCTGATTTCCGACAGGTAAGTTTTCCGGTTCCCGTCGGCCGATGGCAGCACTACTTCGGACAAGTTGCTGTCCCATTCGTCGGCGTGAAGACGGTAGCCTGTCTTTTGCTGACGGGCTATGCGGTTGTGTATCACCCGGTAGAATAATGTTCCTTGTCCACCATCGGTTGTCGATGGTCTGAACTTGATCTTTACGCTTGCCATAACCTTATCGGGATTTTGAAGGTTTGTTTCCGATCGAGTCAGCCCTATTCTCCTGTTCCCTTGCAGTCTGCTCTTTCAGACGTACCTCCTCGTAGGTTTCCACGTCCTTGCGTATCTGTTTAATCTTCCCGTTGTCCTGGTTGAGCTCGAAGAGATTTTCCAGTCCGGCGATGCTTTCGGGCGATGCTTCGCCCTTCATCCTGATGTAACGGTACTTCAAGTCGTTGTCGATGCGGTCATAATCCTGTCTCCTCTCGGAATAGAGCGTCGAGGCTAACAGGGCTATCAGAAGGACGATACCGATGACAATCGCCCAGTCCCATCTGTTCTCAAGCGCAAACGAGTGCCGGGTCTCGTTAATATTGTGCCGAATGCTTGCCTCGTCCGTCTTTTGGGTGGCCTGCTCTAACAGTTCTCTGATTTTCCCGAAATCCGGCTGTTCCCTTCGGGCAATCCCGTCTATCCGGTTGTTGATTGCATTCAGGCAATCCGTAATGTTCCCGGCGAACTTCGCCAGTCCGGCCTCCGTACGCTGGCCAGCTTCCTCGATCAGTGTCTTGAAGGGAGCAATATCCATGTTGGCGGCATTGGTACTGCCGCTTTGCGATGCCTGCCGGCTCTTGCTGATGGTCAGCAGTTCTTCCAGCATGGCGATGATGGTTCCTGTGTTTTCTTTCATCTTGATTGTTTTTTAGGTTGTTGTTAAATTTTAAATCCCTTGTTCTTCTTCTTTTTCTTCTTCCGTTGCATCAGCCGGCGGAATGCGGCTTTCTCCGGAGTCTCGGTGCAGGATGAAGGGGGGGGGAGGTCCAGCAGTCCCAATAAACTGCTGATGAGCTCCCCGCTACCGTCTGAAGCCGGGCTGATACCTTGCCGGCAGGATTGTGCCTGCCGTTCCTGAAGACTGTTCCGGTTCAAGGCTGCAGCTATCTTGGAGTAACTGAACTGCCGGTCAATCTTCGAGCCGTTGAAGGAATAGCCGTTCTTACCGAACACCACGCCCTGGATCCCGTCCGTCCACCCCTTGTACTTGAAGCGTACTTCCATCCCTTGTTTCCGCAGATTGGCGATAAGCGTGTCCAGTCACCGCACCTTCCCACTTTCGTTTTAAGAAGAAAAAACAGTTCGTATTTCGTCCTGTCTGGTTCTTTCAGTCGGTTCGTGTTCACCTGCTCCTTGCCCTCCTCGAAGTACAGCCCGTACTTGCGGGTAAGCTCCTTGCAGACGCGTTCGCTGCGGTAGCGGTCGTTCCTGTCACTGATAGTCCTGCCGTTATTGTCGATACGGTTGAAGGCTATATGCACGTGCGGATGCTCCTTGTCGTGATGCCTTCCGATGATATACTGCGTATCGCAGATGCCCATTTTCATCATGTATTCCCGGCTTATCCGCACCATCAGCTCATCGGTTAAGTGTGGCAGGTCCTGCTCGGAAAAGCTGAGCGAGATATGCCCGATGAACTTACCCACCTTCGGATTAAACCGGGACTGGGCGATGAAACTGCGTGCTATCGAGCCGTTGTCGGAGACCAGAACTCCGTCGTGGTCGATAAGCGAGGCCCCTTTTTTCCTGTCAAGGATGTAATCCACAATCCCTTTGGCTCCCGCGCCTTTTACAATCTTCGCGATCATAGGCTGATACGGTCTATGAGGGTTTCCAGCGAAAGCAGCAGGTGTCGGCATTGTCCGGAATGCAGCCTTACGCCCTCCCTGTGTGCCCCCCGGGCCAGCTGGTTCAGGTTGTTCGCCATGCCGCAGAGCTTGCGGATGAAGTCCGCCTGCTCGGTGGTGAGCCTCTCCCTTACCACGCACCCGTCCACCGCCTGCCTCACCATCTCGCTTGCCGAGACACCGGCCTTTCTGGCTTTCGACTTCAGGGCATAGTATTCCCCGGTTGCCATATTTACCGTGATGCGGTATTTGCGTTTCTCGGACAGCCCTTTTGCCGGGCGTCTTCCCCTGTTTCTGTCGGTATCATTCTTCTGTATCATCCGGTTACATTTTTTGCATACGATTCATACTCTGTTTACTTTACAGACCGGCGGGATGTACCTCTTCGGCGGCCTTCGGGAGTAGCTAGTTTCTATATTTTGCCCCCCGAAAAAGAAATCCCGTCAAAATGCCTTTTAATTGAATGGAAATAAAGGCTTACAGCCTCTTCCAAAACTCGAAATCTTCGGTATAAAGTTCGACGTGGTGCCGGACAATATTCTCCAATAAGCCCGAAAGGCTTATGCGGTTCTCGCCGATCTTGCAGGCGAAACGGTCAAGCGTGTCACGCAATTTCCGGCTGATGAAAACCGGCTTGCGGTCTTCAATCCTGTAAGGCCGCATGAAGGTGTTCCGGTACTCCTCCAGCGAAAGTTTGCGTTGTTTGCCGCTTGTCCTGCGCCGGACGGTTGGCCCCGGTGTCTGCCCCGTAATGGAAGAAGGCTCTTCCGGCTGTCCGCGTTCCGTTTCCGGAACGGGGGCAGGTTGTTCCATGCTTTCAGGCTCATCAAAAATGGGAGCCATTGTTTCTGAAACTGTTTCCCCATGTGTTTCTGTACCAGACTTTGATGAAGGCAGATCCAGTCCCATCACCTGCATCAGTTCCTCGTCACTGAAATTTTGCTTTTTTTTCATCCTTACTAATGTTTGAACAATTAATACTGTGGTCATCGTATGTTTACATGACCTTTTGTCACTTGCAAAGAAAGTATGCATTGTATTAAATCACAACAGATTGGATGCAGGTTGGCAATTATGCGTCGTATTGCTTCTTGGAATGCTTTGTATATGGCGACGCTTTCCATGTTCTGCCGGTGTTGAACGGGCAGACATGAGAATGGGCGGAAGGAATAGTGGTTTCAAGTATGGGAATGGAACGGTTGTTACCGGCTTTCCGATAGTGGAACGGTGGTCATGTTACCGGTCGCTTCCGACCGTTACCGAATGTATGGAATCCTGGTCTGTCGGATAAATCAGGTGATGGAAGGTACCACTGCCGGAAGGTCGGAAAGATGCGCTCATGGATGCTGTAATCCCTCTGGCGGGGGGACATATTTTATTATGTTATTCCAGAATTGGGGTATGCTATTCGTACAGGCTGCCTTTGTGACGGACAGTTCCTCCATAAAAAGGTCTGTCCGGTCAGTATGCCACTGCCACCGCCGGATAGCCCTTGTACGGTTGTCTGCATGGTTAGTTATAAGGCAGTTTGGCTTGTTGTAATGTTGGTTGGTTAGTTTGTTATAAGGGGCTGAGCTCGTTGCTCAATATCCTGCTGAGGTACATGCTGCCGTCGCGGCATACCGTGATCACCCGCTTGCCCTTGTAGGTCAGTGCCGGGTGGGAGTTGCTCTTGTTGTAAACTGTCAGTTTCATACGATCCAATTTTAGTTTATTATTAATTATAGAGTTATCATCATGCCGCGTCTCTGGCGGCTATCAATCTCCTCCGGGCTGTGAACGTCCGGTTGGCGCGGACGGATTCCAGCATGACCTGTGCCCGGCGGGTTATCACCGATGTCTTCTCGCCCATGTGCCTGGCGATGGTACGGAACGAGCTGCCCGTCTCGTAGAAGCGCAGCATGAACATTCTGTAATCCTCGTAGGAGAAATGCCGCCTGAGGAACTTCTGGATGTCCCTCACCAGCATGTCGCATCCGGTAAGCATCTCTTCCCATTCCTCCGTCTCTTCCCTGTCATCCGTTTCTCCCGGCGTGATGAAATACCCGTCACCGGGGCAGGAGTAGCGGCTGTTATCCCTCATTCCGGCCTGCACCATTTTCCGGTAACAGCCGAAAAAATAGGATTCCCAGTTTTCTATCCCTTCCCTTGAGAACATCACCTGCTTCCTGACTGCCAGGTAAGCGTCGTGGAACACGTCCTCGTCTGTTTTCCCGTGGTAGATGGAGATTCTCTCCTTCAGTCTCGCGTATGAACGGTTGAACCATTCGTTGAAGTCTTTCACGTCTTTAGCTGCCATATTTCTTTCATTTTATTGGTTATACATCCGGCCTGTTGTGCAGGCACTCCTGTTTCTTTGTATGCCTTACAGCCGCTCTCCCGCCGGAACGACATCAAGGCTCGGCAGGAAAAAATACCGGAGCGCGAAGCGTGAGGATGATTTTTTCCCCGCCGACCCGAAGAGCCCGGCCTTGCGCTCCGGTGGGGGACGACTACCTTTGCCTCAAAGAAACGGGGGTGTCGTGTCCTTCTGAAAAAATCATCTGCCCCCGTTACATCCTCCGGAATGAAGATTTTGACATGTAGTCATATCATCCGGCATGAAACATTATGTCAGGAGATGACATGTGCGGACAGGTCCATTGTAATACGATTTTTCCTGCCTTTATTTGCAACGGGGCAACAATTGGGAACGGTGCGGAACTGCCTGATATGGTGATACCGGCACCACAAGCGACCATTTCTCCGGATGGTATGAATTTGGAGTATCAATATAAAATCGGAATGTGATGGAAATCGTATGTTTTGAAAGGAAGGCGTTCGAGGAATTTGCCATGAAGATCGAACAGTTCATACAGAGGGTGGAGGAAATTCCCCATTTGAATCTGAAAGGCGTGAAGGGGACGGGCGGCTGGCTCGACCACCAGGATATCTGCATGAAGCTGAAAATCAGCAAGCGCACCTTGCAGACCTTGCGGAATAACGGCACGCTCGCCTATACCAAGATAGGCAACCGTACCACCTGCCGGAAGACGTGGAGCGTATCGACTGGCTGTCGGTGATGATTGACGGCATCTCCAGAGATGGCGGGATTCCGCCAAAAGAAGACGTGTACCTGTGCGACAAGGAGGTGGCGTGTATGTTGAAAGTCAGCCGCAGGACACTGGGCGAGTACCGGAGCAACGGCACGCTGCCTTACTACATTCTCGGTGGCAAGGTCTTGTACAAGAGGAGCGAGATCAAGCAGGGGTTGAACCGGGAATACAAGGGTGTAGGCAAGACGCGGGGAAGCGGATGAAGATTATATTTCCCTTTCTATTACGCACATGCGCAGGCTGCAGGTGTTAAGTCCGCATAAGGCTGGACATTTCGTACGCCAGCCATAGACTGTTTCTTTGAGGTGAGGGAGTTTGCCGTCTGGAAAAAAGAACCTCTTTTGGGACTTTGTCACAAAGTCGTCCCCTGCCTGGTATCAGGCTGTAATTCCTGTATGTGATCCTTTTCTGACTGTTCCCATCGGATCGGTCGTTTCTGCTGTACACGTTATCTTGCCCCCTGACCTTGCCTCCTGTCGGAAAGTACGGGCTATCTTGAATCGCAGCAGACACGACCGTAACAGTATGTTTCAATCCTGCCTGATTTTTTTAACTTAATAGTAAAGAGGCTGTACCACCTTTGTGACCGGATATGAAACCGGGAATTTGTTTTTGACGGTTGCTGAAAAGAAAGATCAAAGGTGTTTTGCATGTTCCGTAAAAATCGTACCTTTACATAAAGTGAGTTGTATATCAACGCAATTGATGCAAGCATGTAGAAACCATATTCTTAGCGGATTATGTGATTCTTCCCCAAATAATAAATATAGATATATGAGTGGGAGGGAATAAAAGTTTTCTTCCTACTTTCATTTCTGACATATATTTTCGAATGTGACGAAAGAGGCGGCAAGCGGGTGAGGGCAAAGGTATAAAAAAACAAACTTCTGAAAAATTTATTATGCGGACTAACGAAAAATAATGTATCATCCCCATATAGATTTACTAGTGATCCCGTATAAGGAGCTTACACCCATCAAAGCTTGTTCTTGTTAAGACAAATAAAAAAAGGAACATATTGTTCCTTTTTAAGTACACCCTCAGGGATTCGAACCCTGGACCCACTGATTAAGAGTCAGTTGCTCTACCAACTGAGCTAAGAGTGCATTCCTTATTTCTTGTTTGCGGGTGCAAAAGTAGTCCTTTTATTTTATTCGTGCAAACAAAACGGGGTATTTTTTGCGATGAAATGAGATTTTTTATTCAAACTCGTATAAATCAGAAGGAGTAGTACGCTTCAAAGCACACAACTGTACATCCTTTCCTACGATAATTCCTTTTTCCCTTAATTTCCATTCCACTGTTTTATATGCCAATTCAGGATGATTGTTGTCCTTGCTCAAATGGCAAAGCCAAATATACTGTAAATGTTCCGTCATATTTTCCGAAAGAAATTCAGCAGTAGCAATATTACTCATGTGTCCGGTGCGGCTGGTAATCCGTTCTTTTAGGTATTGTGGGTAAGTACCCATGCGTAACATTTCCTCATCGTAGTTGGCTTCCAATATCAGATAATTGGCCTTTCTGATATATTCTGCGGCCGTAGGAGTGATTTCACCAAGGTCTGTAAGAAAAGCAAACACTTTTCCGTCTATCTCAATACAATAGCCCACATTGTCCGTACCGTCATGAGGTACCTCGAAAGATTCGATATGAAAATCTTCCAACTGCATGGGTTGCTGCTTTTCCAGGTAACGGACAGACGAATATAACTTTTCTGTCATGCAATAGCTCCGGTTGATACCCTCATGAATCCGGGCAGTTGTATAAATAGGAATATTCTGTTTCTCACCCAATCCGCCTACCGCTTTAATATGATCTGCATGGTCGTGCGTAACAAATACCGCACGTATCATTTCCATGCTGATACCTGCTTCTTTCAGTCCTTTTTTTATCGTCCGTACTGCAATGCCGGCGTCGATGAGTATTCCATATTTTTCTGTGCCTATATAATAACAGTTACCGCTGCTTCCACTGGCAAGGCTTATAAATTTTACTTTCATCCTAATCTCCTTAATTACAAAAAAGCCGTCGCTTTTAAAAAAAGTGACGGCAAATATACAAAAAGTATGCAATATATAAACCTTATGCCTTCTTCTTTTTGTCGATGAATTCGGTAGTTTTGGCAAAAACGAATAATGCTATTGCTGCAACCAATCCTATAGCAGCGAAATAATACCAGATATAATGTGCATTGACACTGGCTGCTTCCCACGCTTCGCGGGTTTCAAACAAGACTGGATCAGGACAATATTTTGTCAGAAGCACCCCCGCAATACCAAACCCGAAAATAGAAGAGAGGAATGAATGAAGATGACTGAAACCGAGGTACATACCTTCTTCACCTTTGGGGGCCTGCAAAGAAAAGTACTCCAGATAACGCGGTGAGATAAAACATTCTGCCAAAGCTTGCACAACAATACCAAGTACCATCATTAAAGTAATATTGCTCATGCCGGAAATAATATCGTTGCCCAGCAAATTACCGCATGCCATCAGCAATGCCGATACCGGAATAAGAAACATGCCTATATTCATAGAAGTAATAGCTGTGCGCTTTGCCATCCACCGGGTGATAAAACTTACGCAGCAAACCACTACAAACGGGTTTACATTGGCTATCCACCCCGGTTTGGCTGTTTCACCCGCCATACGGATGACATATTTGGGCATAGTTGCATAGAGCTGTTGCTGCACCATCCAAAAGCCGGTTACGATGAGGATAAGAATCAACAAACGCCAATTAGTGATAATACGCAGAAAACCTTGCCCAATTTCACGCATGCTTTTCCCTTCACCTGCTGTATGTGCCGATTTATACAATAAGACGACAGCCAATAATGCAAGCACCGTCATGGCAGCCGAGAAGTAATTGATATAAATATAAGCCTGCTCACCGATAACATTCCGTAGAGGATCGACCACCGTTTTTCCGGTAAAAGCTCCTATATTCACCATCATATAGAAGATGGAATAGCCGCGAGCACGGGTAGCCTCTGTTGTTTCCTTAGCCACCGATCCCGATATGATAGACTTGATGAACGAGCCTCCTACCATGATAACAAACAATACGGGGATAATCATCCAACGGTCATTACTATCCGGCAATCCGGAAAAACGGGTTGTCTCACCATACTCCACCAGACCGGCTGCTTCCAGTAGGGTGGGAAGCAATCCCAAGCCCAAATACCCGATGGAAAGCAGTGAAAAAGCAATAATCATCGACTTTCGGAAACCTATCTTATCGGCATATGCGCCCGTAAAGATGGGCAACAAATAGAGCCCTCCCGAAAACAGACCGGAAATCATGCTTGACTCAAAATCATTGAAACCTAAAATATTGGAAAGATAAATGGTAAGAACAATAAATACGGCATAATATGCCATGCGTTCGAACAGTTCTACTGTACTGCTTACCCAAAAAGCTCTGCTGAAGCCTTTGGAAGCGGGTTGGGGTGATGTCATCATCCTTTTGTACGATTAAAATTTATGTATTAAATGAAAAAATAAGTGCAAAAATACGGAATTAATATCGTGTTTGCAAGATATTAATTTTCTGCAAACACAATATTAATAAGTTGCAGACAAGATATTAACTTCCCATTTATCACTATTTATCTTTTCATTTATATAGAATACTCCGTATCTTTGGGCGCTTTTATAAAAACGACCATTCATGAAAGATAAAATCGAATTCATGGCTTTTGATGCTGATGACACACTGTGGGAAAGCGAACTTTATATTCAGGAGTTCGAGCACAAATTCTGTAACCTTTTAAGACAATATCTACCTGCTTCATCCATATCACAAAGGTTTTTTGAAACAGAAATGAAGAATCTCCATATGTATGGCTATGGGCTGAAGAGCATAATGCTCAGTATGACTGAAACCATCTGCAAAGTGACAGACGGAAACGGGAGTATACGTCTTATAGAAGAAGTAATAGGATGGGGACAAGAGCTTCTGCAGAAACCGGTCACACTGCTGGAAGGCGTAAAGGAGACTATATCGTCACTTCATGGGAAATATAAATTGGTGTTGGCCACTAAGGGGGACTTGTTCGACCAGAAAAGAAAAATAGAAGCTTCCGGACTGCGAGAATATTTCCATCATATCGAAATTATGAGTGACAAGAAAATCGATGATTACCAGAGGCTGATTGATACATTGGGCTGTCCGCCTGAAAAACTCCTGATGGTAGGTAATTCTGTAAAATCAGACATACTTCCGGTATTGGAACTTGGGGGATACGCTGCCCATATACCATACCACGTGACTTGGGCATACGAGCAACATGAAGGGGAAATACGACATCCCAATTTTATACGATTGGATAGTATCAAAGGAATATTAGATAAGCTATAAGTTATGGGTGAAACTGCATAACTTATAGCTTACTATTGCTTTTTAGAATTGGAAGAAATTCTTAGCGTTATAATAGCTGATATCTTCAATCATCTGGTTTACGCGTTCCATCTCGGAAATAGGAATTTCACCATTTTCTACATCACGGCCTACAAGATTACACAATGTACGGCGGAAATATTCATGACGCGGATAGGAGAGGAAAGAACGGGAATCGGTCAGCATACCAACAAATCGACTCAATAAGCCCAGTACAGAAAGGGCATTCATCTGTTTTTCCATACCATCCTTCTGGTCAAGGAACCACCAACCGGAACCGAATTGAATCTTACCGGCAACCGTACCATCCTGGAAGTTGCCCAGCATAGTAGCAATGACTTCGTTGGCGCATGGATTCAAATTATAAAGAATAGTCTTGGTCAGCTTACCATTGGAGTTTAAGCGATCGAGAAATTTAGCCATAGCTTTTGCTGTAGTAAATTCGCCAATGGAATCAAAACCGGTATCAGGACCTAACAGCTTGAACATCTTACTATTGTTGTTGCGAATAGCACCATAATGGAACTGTTGTGTCCAACCTTTCTCCCAATCCATTTCGCCAAATATAACCAGCATGGCTGACTTGAACTTCAGGATTTCCTCCTTCGTCAGTTCTGCACCGCCATATACCTTATTAAAGATGGCCTTGATTTCAACTTCCGTGTAATCCTCGGCATAGAATTCTTCAATTCCGTGGTCAGACAGTTTACATCCTTGTTCCGCGAAAAAATCGTGACGCTTACGCAAGGCAGCAACCATATCGTCAAAGCTGGAAATAGCCACATCGCTCACTTCGGCTAACTTTTCTATATATGCGCGAAAATCGGCAGGAATTTCCACCGCCATTGCCTTATCCGGACGCCAAGTAGGCAACATCTTGATTTCAAAGCCGCTCTCACGTGTCTTGATATGGTATTCCAAGGAATCAATAGGATCATCTGTAGTACAAACCACTTCCACATGATAACGGCGCATCATGCCACGGGCGGAATATCCAGGCTGTTTCAGCTTCTCATTACATTCATCATAAATTTCACGGGCCGTATGAGGATTCAGAATTTTATCGATTCCAAAAGCGGTCTTCAATTCAAGGTGGGTCCAGTGGTACAACGGATTACGGAAAGTATAAGGTACCGTTTCGGCCCACTTCTCAAACTTTTCCCAATCTGTAGTATCCTTACCGGTACAGAAACGTTCGTCCACACCATTGGTACGCATCGCACGCCACTTGTAGTGGTCACCTCCCAACCAAATCTCAGTCAACGACTTAAACTGGTAATCTTCTGCCACCATTTTGGGAATCAGGTGACAGTGATAGTCGATAATCGGCATCTTCGCCGCATGCTCGTGGTACAACCTCTGTGCTGTTTCCGTTTGCAGCAGGAAGTTCCCGTCCATAAAGTTCTTCATCTTCTTGTGTTTTAAGTGTATAAAAATATTACTTTTTGTCTATTATACCTATATAGTATTGATTGTAAAGCTAATAGGTGATATATCTGTTTTTAGTTTTATTAACCGTTATCGAACACAAAAGTAGAAATTTTACTTGGAGGAACAAAATAATTCGTATCTTTGCGGCGAATATTTATAATATTTAAGCTTCAGATGTCTCACCTTTACCGCCTTAGGCAGCATACCTCAAGATGGAAAACAAGAACTATACCATTAAAGACATCGCACGCATGGCCGGCGTCTCTGCCGGCACTGTAGACCGCGTACTGCACAACCGCGGAGACGTATCCGTTTCCAGTAGAGAAAAAGTCCAGAAAGTACTCGACGAGATAGATTATCATCCCAATATGTTTGCCATCGGGCTGGCGGCTAAAAAGCGCTATCATATTGTCTGCATTATACCTTATTATATAGAACATGATTATTGGCATGCTGTAGCAGCGGGAATTGACCGTGCCGCACAAGAATTACGGCCGTTCAATGTTGGAGTTAGCTATCTCTACTATCGGCATGCGGACAAATCCTCCTATAAAGAAGCATGTGCTGTGCTCCGGGAGGAAAATGCCGACGCCGTACTTGTTGCCCCGAATTTCCGAGAGGAGACTATAGAACTCACTACTTATTTGGAGGAAGCGGATATTCCCTATGCATTCATAGACTTCAATATTGAACAGACGCATGCCTTGTGTTATATCGGACAAGATTCCAAAACCAGCGGATACATTGCTGCCAAGATTCTGATGCGTAGCTATGAAAAAGGGCAGGAGCTTGTGTTATTCCTGAACAATCAGAAAAACAATCCGGCAGAAATCCAGATGCAACGCCGCCTCGAGGGGTTCATGCAATACCTTTCCGAGGAACATAAGGATTTGACTATCCATGACATTGTGTTGCGCAAGGAAGATACTGACGGCAACAGACGGATGTTGGATGCTTTTTTTAAAGAACATCCCCAAGCCGTACTGGGAGCTGTTTTTAACTCCCGTATTTATCAGGTGGCAAGTTATCTACACGAAAAGGGGCAGAAGTTGGCAGGACTTGTGGGATATGACCTTTTACACAAAAATACAGAGCTCCTGAAAACCGGTGAAGTAACCTTTCTCATCGGTCAACGCCCAGGCCTACAAGGCTATTGTGGCGTGAAGACTTTATGCGACCACGTGATATTTAAAAGACCGGTCACTGCAGTGAAATACATGCCCATCGACATATTGATGAAGGAAAACATAGACTTTTACTTTGAGTTTGAACAATCAAAAAATTACATATCAACCATTTAAATCATTTTTTAAATGAAAGCATTAAACAAAGAAACTGCTCCCAAAGCACAACGCCCGGAACGCATTATCCAGTTTGGCGAAGGTAATTTCCTTCGTGCATTTGTGGATTGGATTATTTATAACATGAATCAAAAGACCAATTTCAACAGCAATGTGGTAGTGGTCCAACCCATTGATAAAGGTATGGTTGGCATGCTGAATGCCCAGGATGACCTTTATCATGTAAATCTGCAAGGTCTGGATAAAGGAGAAACCATCAACAGTCTGACTATGATAGATGTAATCAGCCGTGCCTTAAACCCCTATACTCAAAACGACGAGTTCATGAAATTGGCCGAACAACCGGAGATGCGTTTTGTCATTTCCAACACGACGGAAGCTGGTATAGCCTTTGACCCTGCTTGTAAGCTGACAGATGCACCGGCGTCTTCTTATCCGGGCAAACTGACACAGCTGTTGTATCACCGCTTCAAGACATTCAACGGCGACAAGAGCAAAGGACTGATTATCTTCCCCTGCGAACTCATCTTCCTGAATGGCCACAAGTTGAAGGAGACAATCTATCAATACATTGAATTATGGCAATTGGGTGATGAGTTCAGAGCTTGGTTTGAGGAAGCCTGCGGTGTGTATGCAACACTGGTGGACCGTATCGTTCCAGGATTCCCCCGCAAAGACATTGCCGCTATAAAAGAAAAGATACAGTACGATGACAATCTGGTAGTGCAGGCTGAAATTTTCCATTTATGGGTCATCGAGGCTCCGCAAAAAGTCGCCAAAGAATTCCCTGCCGACAAAGCCGGACTGAATGTATTGTTTGTTCCTTCTGAAGAACCTTACCACGAAAGAAAAGTAACTTTGCTGAATGGACCTCATACCGTATTGTCTCCAGTAGCCTATCTGTCGGAGGTAAATATTGTACGCGATGCCTGCCAGCATCCTATAATCGGACAATACATCCATAAAGTGATGTTTGACGAGCTGATGGAAACGTTGAACCAGCCGAAAAACGAATTGAAAAAGTTTGCAGAAGATGTATTGGAGCGCTTCAACAATCCGTTTGTTGACCATGCCGTAACCAGTATTATGCTGAACTCTTTCCCTAAATACCAAACCCGTGACCTTCCTGGCCTAAAAACCTACTTGAAACGTAAAGGAGAACTGCCGAAAGGTCTGGTATTGGGACTGGCTGCCATCATCACGTACTACAAAGGAGGTACCCGCGCAGACGGCACAGAAATCATCCCGAATGATGCTCCCGAAATCATGCAGTTATTGAAAGACCTTTGGGCAACGGGGGATACCCGCAAAGTGTCAGAAGGCGTATTGGCAGCCAAAGACCTTATCTGGGGGGAACACGGAGACTTGAATACCGTTCCAGGATTGACAGACATGATTACCTGCTTCTTAAAATCCATCCAAGAAAAAGGCATGCAGGAAACAGTAAAAGGTATTCTTTAATTCCTATGATTTTAAACAAGCAGACCGTACAAAAGGAGTTTTTATACGGTCTGCTTTATTTATACCACATTTGATGGGAAATAATTAAGCCACAGTTTTCTTTTTTGTCTAAAGGCTTTCCTGCTCTGCTGCCCGCAATATAAAAGTAGTGGCACCAATAGTTACAATGGCTCCATCCTCAATGCGAATACGGTCTTTGTCACCCAAAATTTCATTATTAAGGAAAGTTCCCGTCAGGCTGGGAGCATCGCGTAAGGTATAAATCAACACTCCCTGCTTATTACGCTTTACATTAATGATACAGTGACGCCGGTCCATACTCATATCCGAAGTCTCAATCGGCACATCGATAACATTCCCCACGCAACGCCGGCCTATGATATTGTCACCTTCTTGCAATGGAAGTACCTGCTTAAAACCAAACACGTTCTCAATGACCGTGATGCTGCCAAAAGCCTCTTTAAACTCCGCTTCATCCGGACATTCTTCCTTTTGAGGGGCTTTCATCTTTGATTTGCCTAAACGGATACTGAACTGCTTCTTACACTGGTCACATACAAAGACCAGTGATTGGCCTTCGGTATACTTGGTTTCATCGAATGTTAAGTAATTCTCACATTTGGGGCAACGGATACGCTTCATGATAGTTAAAAATTAAAGAATTAAAAAATAAAGCAAGGGTAGATTACTTTCTACTTCTTTAATACCCAAGCGTTCTTATACGTTTCATTTTGGCGAACTCTGTTCAATGCCTGATATGCCTCTGTTTCTGTGCCACAAGACTCAATGCTGACACGCATTTTACCATCTCCAACGATTGCTTTTGCATGAGGATAACCTTTTTCAATCAGTTGCTTTGCCATTGCTTCGGCATCCTTCTCAGTACCTACACTGGCAATGATGATGTGGTATTTCTTTGCAGAGACAAGTGACGGAGCAACAGTCCCTGCCGTTGTCTTTTGAACTTCGCTCTTTATTGTTGCAGATGCTGAAGAGGACACTTCTGCCGCCTGCTGCTTAGGCTGAGAAACAACCGGAGCATTCTGCGCGTTAGCTTGGCCTACCTTAACCTCTCTTACAGCAACCGGAACCACCTTTTTCTTTGCCTTCTGCCCCGTGTTTTTTTGAGCCGACGCTTTCGGAGTGTCGGCCTTCCGGCTAACAACAATCGGATTAATGGCAAGGGATTCCTTTTCTATCATCTCAAAAAGTTCATTCGGAAGTAATTGCGCATAATTTCCTTCAACCACTTCCGTATTCTCTATCGGTGTAGACAAAAAGAAAAACAAGGCAACCACTGCAATCATGGCAACCGCATTCGACAAATAGGAACGGTTGAATTTAATCTCAACCCTTCGCTTTTTGTCTTCCGGCACAACTGGAACAGAATAACGGATGGTCTTTTCCATGTACGGTTTCTTCAGTTCCGCCAGTTCCTGCATTTCAAAACTATCCAGCCCATATAAGTAAGGAGTGGTTATCTTGTGGTCATAGGGAGCAAAGTCATAAGTACCATGAATGGAGTAACGCAATTCGCCAATGTTGGGCAAATCCACCTTACCTTCTTCATGGAGAGCAGTGAATATATATGCCACTTCTTTTTCTACAATCCGCGTAGCATCAGAAAAATCAGTATCATAGACAGCCATATAAGATTGTACAAGTAAGCCGTCATTCATCTTCAGTTGAGGATTGAAACCGATAATACGAGTAGGGGGCAGAAAAACATTCTCTTCTGCTACTCTCATTGCCGGAGTATAATGGGCTACAAATCCTCCCAAACCGGGAACAATGACACAATCGTTCTCCAATAACAATACTTCTATGTGCTGTGCTAATTCAATCATGCCACAAAAGTAGCGGAAATATCGGATATACGCTAGTTTCAGAGCTTTTTTCTTATCAACAAATTATGAACACTGCACATTGAAAATGCATTAAAAAAGGTTTTTGGGCAAGAGAAAGGATTTTTACCGGAAAATTTTCTACTTTTGTACCGTTTAGCTATGCTTGTCAATAATAGAAGGACAATTGACCTCGCAAGAGTATACAAACCTAAACACTTAACAAAAGACTATTATGCGCATTATCTTCTGTCTGATGGTTTTCTTGTTCATAGGAAAAAACACGATGCTGGCACAACAACTGTCCTCATTCGTAGAATATGGAACAACCCTGCATACCGGTGACAACACCCCTCTTTGGCAGGTCAGCAACCAGCAAGGACTCACTTCGCTTGACAACAATACTTACATACGTGGAGGAATATCCTACAGACACCAACTCGGAAAATGGAAGTTTGAAGAAGTTGTGGATTTGGTTGCAGCAGCCGGATTCAGTGCTACCTCTTTCATTGTACAGCAGGCTTACGTAGACATCCGCTACAAGTGGTTCGGATTCTTCGCTGGAAGCCGGGAACAGAATTCTCCATTGCTGAATCAAGAGCTAAGCAGTGGCGGCATGACTTGGTCGGGCAATGCGCGTCCCATCCCACAAGTACAGATAGGCATACCCGAGTATGTACAGTTGCTGCCCCGTTTAGGTCTGAAAGGAGAAATCTCGTACGGATGGTTTACAGACAACAAATACCAACGGGAACAAGTCGGAGAAAAATACTGGTATACCAAGAGCATCAAATACCATCATAAAGAAGGGTTCCTGCGTATCGGTATACCCAAAGGAAAATGGCAACTAGAACTCGGGATGACCCTCGACACCCAATTTGGTGGATATAAAATTGGAGGTTCCGAATCGGGGGACTTGGGAAACGGATGGAAGGATTATATACGCGTATTCTTCCCCGGCCACGGAAGTGAGGACGGACCGGTAGGTGAACATCTGGCTTTCCAAGGCAATTTTCTGGGCAGCGAATATATCAAAATGACTTATAGTCCTAAGGAAGATTTCTCTATCAGCGCCTATCTGGACAATCATTTTGATGACTTCTCCGCCATGGCCAAACTCAACGGTTGGGATGGCTTATGGGGTGTGGAATATAAATCCAACCATAAACAAGCCATCAACGGAATCGTTATCGAATATCTCCAGACTACCAATATGAGCGGTCCTCTGCACGGTTTGCAAAATTCTGTAGTAGGTAAGACCGGAGGAGCCGACAACTACTACAACAACGGTTACTACCCAGGATGGGCACATTGGGGCATGGCGATAGCCAATCCGTTGATAGCATCGCCTATCTATAATAAGGATGGCGATATGAGTTTCAAGTACAATCGTGTTAAGGCCCTGCATCTGGGATGGAGCGGTGACATCAGCAGTGAGTGGAGATATGTAGCAAAATTGTCTCACAACAGAACTTGGGGAACTCCTCATCGTCCAATACCCGATATATTAGAAAATTTTTCTACTTTTGCATCGTTTTACTATACTCCCCGTAAATGGAAGGGCTGGTGCTTCAACGCGTCCCTTGCATTGGATATGGGAGAGATATATGGAGACAATTTTGGAGTCCAACTAAAAGTACATAAAATATTTTAAGAAAATGAACTACATACAAACAGAGATTGACGGCGTATGGCTGATTGAGCCGAAAGTATTCCATGATGCCCGCGGATACTTTATGGAAGCATTTAAGGAAGAAGAGTTCCGTGCACATGTCGGAGACGTTCACTTCATCCAGGACAATGAGTCCAAATCCTCTTTCGGTGTATTACGTGGTCTTCACTACCAGAAGGGCGATTGCAGCCAGGCTAAACTGGTACGTGTCATTAAAGGAAAAGTGCTGGACGTGGCTGTCGACTTAAGAAAATCTTCTCCCACTTTCGGAAAGTATGTCAGTGTGGAGCTAAGCGAGGAGAACAAGAGACAATTCTTCATTCCGCGCGGTTTTGCTCACGGTTTTCTGGTGCTGAGCGATGAAGCTGTCTTTACATACAAGGTAGACAACGCATACGCACCACAGTCCGAGGCATCCATCCGTTTTGACGACGAAACCATCGGTATTGAATGGCCTGTTGCTACGGAACAGCTTCTATTATCAGATAAAGACGGACATGCCGTATCGTTCAAGGATGCGGTCTATTATGAATAAAATATGAAAATAGCCATTGTCGGTACAGGATACGTCGGTTTGGTAACCGGAACCTGCTTTGCGGAAATCGGTGTCAACGTTATTTGCGTAGACACGAACAGTGAAAAGATAGAGTCACTGAAAAAGGGCGTTATTCCTATCTATGAAAACGGACTGGAAGAAATGGTTAGCCGGAATGTGAAAGCAGGACGCCTGCAATTCACCACATCCCTGGAGAGTTGTCTGAATGAGGTGGAAGTGGTATTCAGTGCCGTAGGTACACCACCCGATGAGGATGGAAGTGCCGACTTGAGCTATGTGCTGGAAGTTGCCCGCACCATTGGACGCAATATGCAGAAATACGTGTTGGTGGTAACCAAAAGTACCGTTCCCGTAGGTACTGCCCAAAAAGTGCGGACTGCCATTCAAGAAGAACTTGATAAGAGAGGGGTGAACATTGACTTTGATGTCGCTTCGAATCCCGAGTTTCTGAAAGAAGGTAATGCCATCAACGATTTTATGAGTCCCGACCGTGTAGTGGTGGGAGTAGAGTCCGAACGAGCCAAGAAGATAATGAGCAAGCTCTACAAACCATTCCTGCTGAACAACTTCCGTGTCATCTTTATGGACATCCCTTCTGCAGAAATGACAAAGTATGCGGCTAACTCCATGCTTGCCACCCGCATCAGCTTCATGAACGACATTGCCAATTTATGCGAATTGGTGGGAGCGGATGTAAACATGGTGCGCAGCGGTATCGGTTCGGATACCCGTATCGGACGTAAGTTCCTCTATCCGGGGATAGGCTACGGCGGCTCATGCTTCCCTAAGGATGTAAAGGCACTGATTAAGACAGCTGAACTGAACGGCTACAAGATGCGTGTACTCCATGCAGTAGAGGAGGTGAACGAGAAACAGAAGAGTATCTTATTCGAAAAGTTGCAGAAGCATTTCAATAATGATTTGGAGGGAAAGGTCATCGCCATTTGGGGACTGGCCTTTAAACCCGAAACAGACGACATGCGTGAAGCTCCGGCCCTGATATTGATTGACAAGCTGCTGAAAGCCGGCTGTAAAGTACGTGCCTACGACCCGGCTGCCATGAACGAATGCCGACGCCGCATAGGAGAAAGTATTTATTATGCGACAGATATGTATGATGCCGCACTGGACGCAGATGCACTGATGCTGGTGACCGAATGGAAAGAATTCCGCCTGCCTTCATGGGCAGTCATCAAGAAGACCATGGAGCAGCCGTTGGTATTGGACGGACGTAATATTTACGACAAGAAAGATATGGAAGAACAAGGTTTCACATATCATTGCATCGGAAAATAAAGTCGCAGAAAGAAGAAAAGAAATAAACAGGGACGTTATGACAATAAAAGGAAGTGCGATTCTCATTGTACTTGTTGTCTCATTAGCCTCATGCAGCAACAGACAAACAGGAGAGGTTTCCGTAAAGGAAGATCTCATTGCAAAGCAACTGTTACAAGGCATCTGGGTGAACGATGAAACAGAAATGCCGTTGATGCGCATCGAAGGGGATACGGTATATTATGCCAACCCGCAAAGCGCTCCCGTATCTTTCAAGGTCGTTCACGATACAATCTACATATACAGCAATGAACCGGTGGCCTATAAGATAGACCGTCAAACGGAATACAGCTTCTGGTTCCACTCGCTGGCCGACGAAGTAATTAAACTGCATAAATCAGAGAATGCAGAAGATTCTTTGGTTTTCACCAGCCGGGAAGTAGAGGTCATTTCCACTACTCCAGAAGTGATAAAGAAAGACAGTATCGTAATATACAAGAATACAAGGTATAGGGGATATGTATATATCAACCCCTCAAAGATGAAGGTTTTCAAGACTTCCTATTCTGAAAATGGAATCAGTGTGGACAATGTGTATTATGATAATGTAATCCATATCTGTGTATACGAAGGGAAGAAGATGCTTTACGGCCAGGACATCACCAAAAAGATGTTTGCGGATATATTCCCTGCCGAAATACTGAATCAGGCCATTCTTGCCGATATGAACTTCATGGGTGTGGACAGTAAGGGATACCATTACCAGGCAACCCTTGGCATACCCGAAAGCTCCGTATACAGTCTGGTAAATATGATTATTGGTTTTGACTGTACAATGAGCATAGAAAAAGCGGAATAAATCCGCTTTTTCTATGTCTTTTCTTCACCACACCACAGTGTTTATTTCTTCTCACCGCCATTCTGTGGCCGTTTGGCACTGGGCTTTCCGCCTTTATTGTTGTTACGGCCATTCTTATTTCCTCCTGGCCTACGTCCGTTTCCATGGCCGCCCCGTCTTCCTCCGTCAAATGCTCTCGGCTTGTATTCTGGTGCTTCACCCAGCTCTTCGGGAACCGATATCTTATAGATATCCCTATCTAGGAATTTTTCGATATTCTTAAAGTTACCCTGCTCCTTTTCGGAAACGAAGGTGATGGCTACGCCGTCATTATTAGCACGCGCCGTACGTCCGATGCGGTGCACATAATCTTCACTGTCGTGGGGAACGTCGTAGTTTATCACCAGACGGATGTCATCGATATCAATACCTCTCGCAACGATATCTGTGGCTACCAGGATATTGATACGTCCTGCCTTGAACTCATACATCACTTCTTCGCGCTGTGCCTGCTCCAAGTCGGAATGCATTTCACCGACGTTCAGTTTCATCTGCTTCAAAGCTTTGGTCACTTCCTTCACTTTCAGTTTGGAAGAAGCAAAGATGATAACGCGTTCCGGTGTCTCCTCTGCAAAGAGGCTACGGATGATGCCCAGCTTCTGATTCTCGTAGCAAACGTAGGCTGCCTGCACAATCTTTTCTGCCGGTTTGGAAACAGCCAGCTTCACCTCGGCAGGATTGTTCAGAATGTTACCAGCCAACTGTTGTATCTTAGCAGGCATGGTGGCAGAGAACATGATTGTCTGCCGCTCTTTAGGAAGGAATTTGACAATTTGCATAATATCGTCATAAAATCCCATATCCAGCATCCGGTCTGCTTCATCCAAAATAAAATAAGAGACACGGGAAAGATCTACATAACCAAGGCTAAGATGGGCTATCAAACGCCCCGGGGTAGCAATAACGACATCAGCACCCAGTGTCAACCCTCTTTTCTGCTGCTCGAACAGTATTCCGTCATTACCGCCATACACGGCCACGCTGGAAACCGGCATGAAATAAGAGAAACCTTCCATCTGTTGGTCTATCTGTTGCGCCAACTCGCGGGTAGGAGCCATGACAATGCAATTGATGGCATCGGCAGGGTGTCCGCCTTCTGAGAGCTTGTTCAATATAGGCAACAAATATGCGGCAGTTTTTCCCGTTCCGGTTTGTGCCACTGCTATTAAATCTCGACCTTCGAGTATGACGGGAATTGATTTTTCTTGTATGGGGGTGCACTCTTCAAAGCGCATGGCATCCAGTGCCTCCAGCACATTGCCATTTAAATGTAGTTCTGAAAACTTCATGTATCTCTTTTAAATTTGCGTACAAAGATAGGAAAAAGACTTATAAAATAGACTCTTACAGTAAAAAAATAAGCCCTTGGGACAATAATTATCTCAAGGACTTGCAAATTTGTTTCAAGCATCTGCCTTCAACGGGGAATATCAATGTATGAATCCTTAAATCCCAGAAAGTAAAGTACGCCATCTAAGCCGATGGTGTTGATGGATTGCTTAGCATTGGCAACAACTTTGGGCTTTGCATGAAAAGCGATTCCAAGGCCGGCAATTCCCAGCATGGGCAGGTCGTTGGCACCGTCGCCCACAGCAATAGTCTGCGCAATATCCACTTTTTCCACCTGAGCTATCAAACGCAGCAACTCCGCCTTACGCTTACCGTCAACTACATCACCGAGATAGCGACCGGTCAGTTTGCCATCCTCTATTTCCAGCTCATTGGCATACACATAGTCTATACCGTACTTCTTCTGGAGGTACTGCCCGAAGTAGGTAAACCCTCCCGAAAGAATAGCTATCTTGTAACCGTATTTCTTCAAAACATACATCAGGCGATCCACACCTTCCGTAATGGGAAGATTCTCTGCAATTTCCTGCATCACGGACTCATCCAATCCTTTCAACAAAGCCACTCGTTCGCGAAAGCTCTCAATGAAATCTATCTCACCACGCATGGCACGCTCAGTAATAGCCTTTACCTGGTCGCCCACACCTGCACGTATGGCCAATTCATCAATCACTTCCGTTTCAATCAGAGTAGAGTCCATATCGAAGCAAATGAGGCGACGCATCCGGCGGTACATATTGTCCAACTGGAAAGAGAAATCCATTTCCAGTTCGGTTGCCAGTTTCATCAACTGTTCTTGCATGGCAATGCGGTCTTTCGGAGTGCCCCGAACGGAAAATTCGATGCAGGCGCGTGTACGCGATTCACATTCGTCCAGCGGAATACGTCCTGTAAGGCGCTTGATGGCATCGATATTCATGCCTTGCTCTGCAAGAATACGGGTCACAGCAGATATTTGACGGGCAGACAACTTGCGCCCCAATAAAGTAAGAATATAGCGGTTCTTTCCCTGCATATTCACCCAATCCTCGTACTCTTTGGCAGTAATAGGGTAAAAACGGACAGTCACTCCCAGGGAGGAAGCCTTGAAAAGCAGTTCCTTCATAATGAACCCCGAATGTTGTTCTTCCGTCTTGCATAAAATGCCCAATGAAAGAGTATTATGAATGTCTGCTTGACCAATATCAAGAATAGTAGCATCATATTTGGCCAGAATTTCCGTCACGGAAGCTGTCAGTCCCGGACGGTCTTCACCCGTAATACGTATCAGGATGAGTTCAGTGTTCAATGGTTGCATAAATCATCTTTTTGATAGAATAATAGACTACAAAAGTAAGGAAAATTCCCGCTATTTATGCTAAATAACATAAAAATATGACTCTAAAAAGTGAGAAAAATGCTTGTTTATTTGGAAGTTTGTTTAAGAATTACTTACCTTTGCAGCCGATTTCAGAACTAAAAGCTTTGAATATCAATGGGTTTCTACTCATTTCAAGCTCTGAGAAGACGATGTTCCGGGAAGAAATCACTGTTGAAGGACAGTCCCGGATAGTATTAACCAAAACCGTGCCGCATGAAATATGCAAAATGGATTTTTGTTGTATTACTAATAAGTTCCTTGACTTCTTTTGTAGAAAAAGACAAACCTACCGGAGGTTTGAATGTGGGTGACATGGCCCCGGATTTCAAAATCCAATCCATGTCAGCAGAGCAATCCCAAACCGACCTTTCCGATTTGAAAGGAAAGTATGTGTTGCTCAGCTTTTGGGCAAGTTACGACGCGCAGTCCCGGATGCAGAACGCAAGTTTGAGCAATGCGCTTCGCTCTACTGCCCACAACAATGTGAAGATGGTTTCAGTTTCATTCGATGAGTATCAGTCAATCTTTGAAGAAACCATCCGTAAGGACCAAATAGTTACGCCCACTTGTTTCGTGGAAACTAAAGGCGAATATTCCGGCCTCTTTAAAAAGTATCGCTTGGGCCGCGGATTCACTAACTATTTACTGGATGATAATGGTGTAATTATTGCCAAAAACATCTCTGCTGCAGAACTTTCCGCTTACTTGAATTAAGCTTGCTGATGCCCGGTGCATACAACAGCAACTTAAAGAACCAGTAAGACGAAAGTGAGGGTGTTCTCTGGAAACCGGCGTCTCTTTCCGGCAAAAAAGGGAACAAAACAAAAGAGGAAAATGAATACAACAAAAAGCCCCTCCCACACTTGTAGAACGCAAGAGTGGGAGGGGTTTCTTATTTTAATGGACTTCCGGAGACAAGCATCCTAAACCTCTACTTTAGTACGCCAAACCTCAACTTGAGCAGACTGAAGTAGAGGTTTAGAATGCTTATTTCGGCGCTTTCCTATATAAATAGAATGCAATGAAGGCATACATTATATTCGGTATCCACACAGCTATGACTGGAGGCATGTTACCGTTTACGGCAAATGTGGAAGCAATGGTCTGAAACAGAATATAAGAGAAACTCAATGCCAAGCCGATACCCAAATGCAATCCCATTCCGCCTTTCGTTTTCTTGGAAGACAAAGACACTCCTATCAACGTCAGGATAAAGGAGGCGAACGACATGGCAATGCGTTTGTGATACTCTATCTCAAATTCCTTAATATTGGCAAAGCCGCGTTGCCGCTGCCTGCTGATGTACTCGCTCAATTGAGGGCTGGTCAGCATCTCCTGCTGATTCTTCATAATCAGAAAGTCGGCAGGCTCCATGAACAGAGTGGTATCTATGCGACCTCCTTTTATGATACTCTCCTTCATGCCATCCATCTGACGAATCATATAATCCTTGATTTTCCACTTATGCACGGCCGTCGTGTCGTAGGTAATGGAACGGGCTGTAAGGTGGGAAACCAGTTGCTTGTCATTGAACTTGTCCAAAGAAAAGCGATAACCGGTCTTGCTGTAGTCTTCAAAACGTTCGATATAGGCAATTACCCCCGAATCCACTTCCAGCTGGATGTTCCGTGCCGTATTCGCCTTACGAGGTTTGTAGTACTTGTCCTCAAAATTAATACGTGTCACACTACCTTTGGGGATGACATAAGATCCGAGGCAGAACGTCACTACCGCAATGATTGCCGCAGACACCATGTAAGGACGCAGCATACGCTTGAAACTCATTCCCGTAGAGAACATGGCGATGATTTCCGAGTTCTCTGCCAGTTTGGAAGTAAAGAAGATTACAGCGATAAACACAAACAGCGGACTGAACAGATTGGCAAAGTAGGGGATGAAGTTCAGATAATAATCAAAGACAATCGCATTCCACGGCGCTTCATGAGACATGAAGCGGTCCATCTTCTCGTTGAAGTCGAACACCACTGCAATGGAGATAATCAATGCAATGGCAAAGACATACGTACCTAAGAACTTCTTAATGATGTACCAGTCCAGCCGCTTCAAGAATTTACCTCTCGGCAGCTTTATATTCTTCCATATCCTCCAGTTCATTTTTCTCATAATCTTGTCGATACGCGTTTCACCATCATCGGTTTCCAGGTAGCAAAGTCGCCTGCAATGATATGCTTACGTGCTTCGCCCGCCAGCCACAAGTAGAAAGCCAAGTTGTGGATAGATGCTATCTGCATGGCAAGCAGCTCCTGTGCGTGGAACAGATGGCGCAAGTATGCCTTGCTGTACATGGTATCCACGTAAGAGGCGCCATCCGCTTCAATGGGAGAGAAATCCATTTCCCATTTTTTGTTGCGCATGTTCATGATGCCGTCCTTGGTAAACAGCATGCCATTGCGTCCGTTTCGGGTAGGCATCACGCAATCGAACATATCGACACCGCGTTCAATGCCTTCCAGGATATTTACCGGAGTCCCGACTCCCATCAGATAGCGAGGCTTGTCTTTGGGAAGAATCCCGTTCACCAACTCAATCATCTCGTACATCTTGTCTACAGGCTCGCCCACAGCCAGACCACCAATGGCATTACCGTCAGCACCTTTAGAGGCAACAAACTCTGCTGACTGCTCGCGGAGGTCGCGATAGACGCACCCCTGCACAATGGGAAATAAGGATTGCTGATAACCGTACTTCGGTTCTGTTTCGTTGAAACGCTTGATACAGCGGTCCAGCCAGCGATGTGTCAATCCCAGTGATTTTTTGGCATATTCGTAGTCCGAATTCCCCGGAGGACATTCATCAAAGGCCATCATGATGTCTGCACCGATAGTCCGTTCTATATCCATCACCTTCTCCGGTGTAAAGATATGCTTGCTACCATCGATGTGTGAACGGAATTCCGCACCTTCTTCGCGCAACTTGCGGATACCGGACAACGAAAATACCTGGAAGCCGCCACTATCTGTCAGCATAGGACGGTCAAAGCCGTTGAACTTATGCAGTCCACCGGCTTTTTCTATCACTTCCAGTCCCGGACGCAGATAAAGATGATAGGTATTACCCAATATTATCTGCGCCTTTATGTCCTCTTTCAATTCGGGCAGATGCACGCCTTTCACTGTTCCCACTGTACCTACCGGCATAAAGATAGGTGTCTCAATCTGCCCGTGGTCAGTAGTAATCAGTCCGGCACGTGCATTGGTCTTGCTGTCTGTATATTGTAACTCGAATGTCATTCTTCTTTCTTTTCAGTCTTTTCTTTCTTTACGGACAAGTCGATGGCATCGGCTACTTTTTCATCAGTCAGCGCAATGGCAAACACTTCCTTAATATCTTTCACATAGTGGAAAGTCAGTCCTTTCAGATATATATCCTGTATCTCTTCTATATTCTTGCGGTTCTCGTCGCTCAAGATAATCTCCTTGATACCGGCACGCTTGGCAGCCAGTATCTTCTCCTTGATGCCTCCTACCGGAAGTACCTTACCGCGAAGTGTTATCTCTCCCGTCATGGCAAGATTAGCCTTCACCTTTTTCTGGGTGAGGGCAGAAGCGAGGGAGGTAGCCATCGTGATACCGGCAGACGGACCGTCTTTCGGAATGGCGCCTTCGGGCACATGGACATGGATGTTCCAGTTATCAAAAATCTCTTCGTCAAGATTCAGCAGAGAGGCATGCGCCTTGATGTATTCCAATGCCAGCATGGCCGACTCTTTCATTACATCACCCAAATTGCCGGTCAATGTCAAACGTCCACCCTTACCACGGCTCAGGCTGGTTTCCACGAAAAGTATTTCACCACCTACGGCAGTCCACGCCAGACCGGTCACTACTCCTGCGTACTCATTACCCTGATACTTGTCACGGGTATATTCGGGTGCCCCCAGAAATTCATACAAGTCTCCCGGTTTGATTTCGGTCTTCGCAAAATAACCGTCCGTAGCATATTGGCGTGCAGATTTACGGAGTATCTTTCCGATTTTCTTTTCCAGTTCGCGCACACCGCTCTCACGAGTATAATTCTCTATAATGGCTTCCAGAGTGTTCTTCGGAATCTTGATATCATTCTTTCTCATACCGTTTGCCTCCAATTCCTTCGGAACCAGATGGCGGCGAGCAATTTCAATCTTTTCTTCCGTGATATAGCCGCTTACCTCAATCAGCTCCATACGGTCCAACAACGGTCCGGGGATGGTATTCAGATTATTGGCAGTAGCGATGAACATCACTTTAGACAAATCATAGTCCACATCCAGAAAGTTATCATGGAATGTAGTATTCTGTTCCGGGTCGAGCACTTCGAGGAGGGCAGAGGAGGGGTCTCCTTGGCGGTCGGCACTCACCTTATCTATTTCATCCAGAATAAATACCGGATTGGAGGAACCTGCCTTTATCAGATTCTTGATAATCCGTCCCGGCATGGCACCGATATATGTCTTGCGGTGACCGCGAATCTCGGCTTCATCATGCACGCCACCCAGCGACATACGGATATACTTACGCTTCAAGGCAGCCGCAATGGAACGTCCCAAAGAGGTTTTTCCCACACCCGGAGGGCCATACAGACAGATGATGGGGGATTTCATATCGCCCTTCAGCTTCAATACGGCAAGATGTTCCAAAATACGTTCTTTCACCTTCTCCAAACCATAATGGTCTTTGTTCAATGTCTTTTCCGCATTGGTAAGGTTCAGATTATCCGTAGTGTAAACGCCCCACGGCAAACTAAGCATTGTCTGCAGGTAGTTCAGTTGCACACTGTAGTCGGGAGACTGGGGATGGGTGCGTTCCAACTTATCCACCTCTTTTAGGAACGTAGCCTTCACCTCATCATTCCATTTGATGGTCTCCGCCTTCTTACGCATTTCCTCTATTTCCTGCTCTTGACCGCCGCCACCCAGCTCATCCTGAATGGTTTTAATCTGCTGCTGCAGGAAATACTCACGCTGCTGCTGGTCTATATCCTCGCGTGCACGCATCTGGATAGATTCTTTGATTTCGGCAAGCTGCACTTCACGATTCAGAATTTCGAGCAGGCGGTAAGTACGCGCCCGCAAAGAGTCGATACGGAGCAGTTCTATCTTTTCGTCTTTCTTAAGTGGCAGGTTCGTACAGATAAAGTCTACCAAAAACATTGGATTGGTAATGTTCTTGATGGCAAATGCCGAATCCTGCGGAAACATATCGGATGACTTGATGTAGCGTACTGTCAAGTCTTTACACGCCTCTACCAATGCATGGAACTCCTTGTCATTCTTCTCCGGAAGTTCTTCATTCAGCGTAGCTATCCGTCCCTTCAGATAAGGAGTCGTATCCGTAATCTCCTTCAGTTCCATACGTTTGGAGCCTTGCAGAATGACGGTAGTTGTCTGGTCTGGCATTTCAAGCACACGTACTATCTTGGCAACTGTACCGATGGTATGTAAATCCTCAAGCAGAGGTGTCTCTGTTTCAGCCACCTTTTGGCATACAACAGCTATATAAGAATTTTTCTTTTCTGCTTCACGCACCAATTTGAGGGAAGATTTCCTTCCTACAGATACCGGCATAAACACCCCAGGGAACAATACCATATTTCGAAGAGGCAATATCGGTAAAACCTCTTCTACCTCAATGTCCATCAATTGTTCCTCATTCCCCTCAAAATCAGCAATTACAGAGAAAGCGTTTCCGCTTCTATCTTCGACATCACTCAGGTAATTTCTTTTCTTCATTTCTTTCTTTTTAGTTTATGTCATATTGGCAGGCCAATAAAGCGCTTGCAAAGTTAAGCTATTTCTTCATAAATAGACATTCTCATCCTTTAAAAAGACAAAAACAGTGCCAATTTTATGACAAATATGCAGGTTTTGATTATTTTTGAGCCCAATTAAAGAAGATAAACATGCCGAAATCATCTTTTAAGTTTAAACAATTTACCATATTTCATGATAAATGCGCCATGAAGGTCGGCACAGATGGTGTACTACTTGGGGCATGGGCCCCGGCAGACAAAGCGAAGCGTATACTGGACGTTGGAACCGGTACCGGATTAATAGCCTTACAGTTAGCACAAAGGAATCCGCATGCCCGGATTACTGCAATCGAAATAGATGCAGCTGCAGCCGGACAAGCCACAGAAAATGTATCTCACTCTCCATGGGCCGGTAGAGTAGAGGTCATATGTCATGATTTCCGAGATTATCAGCCGGAAAACAGATTTGACCTCATCATTTCCAATCCTCCCTATTTTATAGATGCGTTGAAATGTCCTGACGAACAAAGGTGCACAGCACGGCATGCGGGCAATTTGAATTACGATTTACTATTTCGTCGTTCGGCATCTTTGCTTGAAGAGCAAGGAGTCGTAAGCATCATTATTCCAGCGGAAGCTGAAAAAACGGTTGTGGATACAGCTTGGAACCATAAGTTGTTTCCATTGCATCGTGTGCAAGTCTTCACCAAACCCGGAAAACCGTGCAGACGGGTATTGCTGAACTTTGGTTTTGAAGCAAAAGAGTGTAGAGAAGAGAAACTCTGTATTGAGATGAATCACAATGAGTTTACCCCTGAATATGTAGCTTTAACGAAAGATTTCTATCTGAAAATGTAATTTTAATTGCATAAAACTTGCCTAAATATTTGGTTGGTATCAGAATTGTTTTTACCTTTGCACTCGCTTTTCAGAAGTAAAGCATTCGGGGTGTAGCGCAGTCCGGTTAGCGCACCTGCTTTGGGAGCAGGGGGTCGTGGGTTCGAATCCCGCTACCCCGACTTAAATGAATAAGTTGTTGATTTTCAACAACTTATTTTTGTATATGGAAGCGTCCAACAAAAATAACTGTCTATTTAACTGTCTATTGAGTTAGTAAATCATCACCCTTAATTCAAAAAAACAGCAAAAATGGCAAGAAAGAAATCTGTATTTATCCTGCCCAAGCTAAAGGATTGTGGCGGAGATCTAACAAAAAAATGGTATGTGGAATATTCCTTGAGGGATCCACAAACCGGGGAGATGAAGCGGTTTCGGCATTATGAGGGCTTTGCGGAACTGGCAACGGAAAGTGCCAGGCGTGCCCATGCCGAGAAAGTGATATCTACAATCAAAAACAAGCTCAACAGTGGGGAGGATCCGTTCGCTGAAAACCATGTTACCTATCAAGACGAGCTTATGTATCAGGCCATGGTCAACAGATGGGGCAATAACAGCAAGGGTGCCGTCAGCATCAGAGTGCACATTTCAGAATTCCTCCAACTGAAAAAAGCCGAACTTGCGCATTCCTCCTATCAGACTTACTGCTCCAAACTGAGGATCTTCTGTGAATGGGTGGAAGCGGGGTCCTTGGCAAACAAGAACGTGCGTGTAATATCAGAAGAACATATACACAATTTTTTTTATCACATAGTCGGAACTGGACATGTCAGTCGTAGGACAGTATTGAAATACAAGCAGTTATTGCATACTTTTTTCGATTACTTACTACACAAAAAGCTTGTTGTAGCTAATCCGGTCACCAATATACCTAATCTTGGCGAGAAAAGAGACGAAGCGGCAAGCCCAATTCCAGACAAGATCCGAAATATATTGATTGGCTATATGAGAGAGCACGACCCGCAACTCCTGCTATTATGTCAGCTTGAATACTATTGTGCAATCCGCCCGAAAGAATGCTTGTATCTGCAGATACGTGACATCAATCTGGAGACAGCATCCATTACCATCCGTCAGGATATCAGTAAGAACGGACTGACAGAAACAGTCAATATGCCAAGGCAGCTTTATGAAGTTCTTGATGACCTGCTGAAGATAGGCAACTATCCGGAAGACTGGTATCTTTTCTCTCGAGACGGCCAGCCAGGAAAACACAGACTTGGGAAAAATACTTTCAGATATAGATTTGACAGAATCAGGGATAAACTGGGATTAAGCAAAAGATACAAACTTTACAGCTTCAAACATACCGGTGGAGTAAAACTGGTCAATGCAGGAGTTAATACATGGGAAATACAAAAGCACTTCAGGCATAAATCAATTACTACTACAGAGAGATACTTGCAAAAAAGATTCGGGGTAAAAAGCTCCCTGATACAAGAGGATTTTCCCGATATGTAGATAATAAATAATGTAGGAGGCTAATATTGGTCTCCTACGCTCCTACAGTCCTACATATTATCTTCCATATGCTCCTTCAACCTATATAACCGGTCAATAGCCGGGTTATAGAATGCATCCGGATAATGCTGCTTAATATCGCAGATATTCGCATTAACATACATGGAGGTATCAAAAATATGTTCTGCCTCACTTAACATAACCTCCTTGGGTAACTGTGCGTTCTCAGCCCATTTCATTAAGGCATTCACGCTTTCTTCGTCATAATTGTATGCCATATTTTTTTGTTGCAAAGATAAATCATAGCAGAGAGAAGCCAAAGAAAAAAGGTCGCTTATTGGACTGCTTTACCTATCAAAACCTTACGATGTAAGAATGATGGATGCCTATTACCTAATCCCACCAAGAAAACAACTTGTAAGTTCTGATTTTATTATATAGATACCACGCCTTATATCTTCTCAATTCCTCTTTATGAATAATTTCAATATCATAATCATCTGTCGGGAAATTAAATAGGCAGAACCTTGATGCATTTTTAGTGTTAATGTATAGATTCCTACAAGCTATTATATGCGGACTTTCTACCATTTCATACATACCGTCATCTCTACGCATAGTCTTCATTCCTGAAAATTCCAACTGCAAATTATCTTTTTCGAGCACAATATCCAATAGGCCAATGCAAAGTTGCAAGTCTCTTGCCACTATAGGCATTTTATCCGAACGCGTACACTTTTTAAAGTATTCATACATTTCTATTATTTTCTTGCGCTCTATTTCCAATAAAAACGTATAATCCCAATCAAAATCCTTTTCTAAAAGCCTGCACCACGAATTAATCTTTGCACGTTTATAGTTGGACTCAGACCTATTTCTTCTCTGTTTCATATCTAATACTATTATTATTTGTTCTTACTTTCAGATAATCATATCTGAGCTTATATCAACTTAGATATAAAAGAAAGTAGGCACTGGAATACTTTTAACGAATCATTTCTTGTATAAAAAGCCCCGACGGAAGCCGGGGCCACTTATCAAATGAATGATAAGTAAAACTACTACAGCAACAAAGGTATGTTTTTTCTACCACATAAACAAATTATAACTCACCCCACCACCGACATAAAAACCACCCGGATAGCCATATCCTACCTGCAACCCTAATCCCCAACGCTTCTTCTTCGACTTGATGGGAACCGGATGATAGACGTCATTCGTCACTGTCTGATACACAGTTCTTGGGAATATCTGTAAACTATCCAGCCGAGGGTCTACATATCCGCTCACCACAGCCCGATACGAGCTGTCTGAATACACTACTTGTCGGCGATGAAGCAGCGTATCACCTATCCGTGTCGTATCATCCGGCACGAAACGCCAGAATACTGCCATCGGTGCAGAGATAAGCATCGTATCTACCTTGACAACCGTCTTTATCTTCGTCTCTACACGAACTTCAGCCGGAGGCTGCTCATGCGGACGGAACCAAACCACTATACAAGCAATTGCCAGCAGTACAATTAATATCCACGGTAACTTTTTCATTCCTCGAATCTCAAATCATTAATCCGATTCATCCAACCTCTCTTAAATTTATTGTTCGCCGGACGTTTTTTGCATATATCCTCGATGAAATCGAACCGTGCAATCTTGATCTGGTCGAACAACTCACGCGGGTTCCTGGCATTCACCGCAGCAAGTGTCTTAGGACCTACTATTCCATCCACAGTAACACCAAGCAAACGTTGAGGAATCTTTATTCCGTGTGCACCGGATGCCCACACCCAATCGACAAGGATATTAGCAACTGATTGCGATTTAATATCGTCAGCTTTCCATCTGTCCCAATAATGCGGCTTGAGCACCCGTTTAACGACATCCTCACGGGTAAGCAGATGCAGGTCATCTACGTCTATATCACCGTCGCCGTCCTTGTCATAGCCGCATGACTTCCACGTACCGATAGTCACAC
Organism: Bacteroides sp. AF25-5LB; assembly: GCF_003602965.1. Taxonomy (NCBI): domain Bacteria; kingdom Pseudomonadati; phylum Bacteroidota; class Bacteroidia; order Bacteroidales; family Bacteroidaceae; genus Bacteroides; species Bacteroides sp. AF25-5LB. The sequence continues at coordinate 2,807 of NZ_QTMC01000027.1, read as the reverse complement.
CCATATTTGTAGCACCTCCAAGGTCTGCCGGGTCATTCACGAAACCGCCTTCCCATTTTAGGATAAACGGTGCAAGTTGATTCACATTCGCCATTTCAATTTTCCTCCTTATTCAATTAATACCCATTTTGCGGTTCTCTATCACCGCACTTCTTTCTCTCACACCGTTTCAGTGCCAGTTCCAGTTTCAAGTCAGAATTAGTTTCCTTCAGTGTAAACAGCTCATCCTGTGCCTTACGGAGCCGGTCAGTCTGCTCCACAAACCGCTGTTCCTTCTCCGAAAGCTGCTTCTGCAGGAACTCGTTGTACTCCCGTAATGCCTTGAACTCCTCTACATCAGCATGTGCGTCCTCAATACGCGCATTGGTTTTGCGCGACATCCACCACTTAATAAGCTGCTTGATGCCCTCGATGCCACCGAGTGCGGTCACCAGCATAACCCAATCATTCATACCCATTTTATTACTTTATTTATAACCATCAAATTGTCAGACAACCACAAAAGTAAGTAAGCCTATGTCAAACATGCTGCCAATTCGGGATTTTCCACTGACACAGAATGTCAATGCAAAGATAGATATGGATGTAGCCTTCAAAAAGGACATTATTTTTTTGACATTCTCCGCAAATGGTCATCCAATGTTTTAGGATTGCATTTAAGCTTACGACAGATGGCTGCCTTTGAATAACCATATTCGAGCATAGTTCTAATGAGAGGTTCCTTTCCTGTAAGCTTGTAATGCGAATTCTTTCCACCAGATGGCCGGCCTAATTTCAGGCCTTCAGCCACACGACGAGCAAGCCCTGCTTTGGTTCGACGAGATATGTCTTCCCGCTCTTTTTGGGCGAATAGAACCTTGAAGAATGTATCCTGAACAGAATCTGAGTCATCCTTTACCAACTTATCATCCCGTATTTCAATAATACTGGCATTGGCCATGAGGCAATGAGATATAATAGCTATAACCATATATGCACAGCGTCCAAGTCTCGAGAGTTCCGTAACATATATGGTATCGCCCTGGTCTATCGTATTCAGTATCTTGCCTAATTTCCGCACATTGGGATGCCTGGCACCGCTCACACTCTCTTCAATCCATCTATCAATAACAAGCCCCTTACGCTTGCAATATTGCATAATCTCATACCGCTGATTTTCAACGGTCTGTTTTTCGCTGCTAACCCTTATGTAACCGTAATTCATAGCTGTTTTTTGCGAGAAAGTAATAAAATATCTACGAAAAAATAAAATATGAGATAATAGGTTTTCATAATCCGGAAGATTTGCCCCTTAAATGTATTAAGTATGGCAGAGAAACAAGATATTAAAATGAATCAGTTCCAAGTGGTAACGGATGCACCTTATATATATGTAGAACTGGCAGATGGTAGTCAAGGGAAAATAAAGAAAAGTGATTTGGTGGAGGTTATTAGAGTAGCTATGCCAGTAGCTACACAAGCCTCTAAAGGGCTTATGTCAAATAAAGGATTTTTTCAAGGAAATACAATCGAAGATATTGCTGATTACAATAATTCTATTGGTGCTGGTACTTATTCCCATACAGTTGATTTAGGGAATGGTAATCCTACTGGCATTTTATTTGTTATTCATGGATATAGGTATTCCTCTCATGTGGATATTCCAGCTGGAAATGGAAAATTAGCAATTAAAACCATTCGTCCCACAGGAGAACTTCTACACGATTGGAGGACAATAGATTTTACCAAAGATTAACCCTAATTTGTTTCATGCTATTTCTTGCTCTATCTTCTGCCCCTTAAATGTGAGAATATTATGGCAGATGATATTAGAGAGAATGCAATGGCTGGTGGAACACCAGCACGGCTGCGTGGATTGGCGGCGAATGGTAACAGTATTAGTCCGACGTTGGAAGAGGTAGCAAGCGCAATGCCAGTAGCAACTATGGAAGAGAAAGGGATGGCAAGCGCTGGACAAGGAATAGTCGAATATAGTATTGTAGGGGAAGGCAGTGTAGATATTCCTCTTCCTTATTATGGAATATTTCTATTTGTCAGCGAGGAACTTGATGGCTCCAGTCTCCTATTCCATTTAGCTTATTATAAAAAAGATTTTAAAGCCGTTATTGATTCGTCCAACATCGTAGGGAATTTATTTAATATAGAGCAAATAAAAGACGGCAGTAAAACCATAAGAGTTACAAATTTAAGAAGTAGTGTTCAAAGATTTTCCATAAATAGATTATAGCCAACCAGCATTATGTTTCTCTGCCGTGTTCTTTGCCCATTAAATGTGAGAATATGGCAGAACAAGACATTAAAATGAATCAGTTCCAAGTGGTGACGGATGCTGATTATGTATATGTAGAGATAGGAAATAACCAGGGGAAAATAAAGAAGAGCGATTTAATAGAGTTGCTAAGTTCGTCATTCAGAGTCTTAACGATTGGTGATGATGAAGCCACAAATGGGAGTCTATGGATTGCTGGGAAATATTCAAGAGGTATCATGTCAGCACTTGGGACTAGATATAGTACTGGGAATGTTTGTATTTTAAAAGGGATAAGAAATATTAAAGGGGACAAATGGGTTTCAACGACCAACATTATTCTTAAAAGGTTTGTATATGAATTTAGCGAAAATGGGGTTAATATTGGTTATTCATCAGACATATCTGTTCCAGTAGGAGAAGAGGTTCAACTGACATGGAAGAAAATATCTTTTACTGAATAGTTCATTGCTTTTTTACTCTGTACTTTTTGCCATACTCTTTGCCCCTTAAATGTAAGAGATATGGCAGGACAAGATATTAAAGAGAATGCAATGGC
>NZ_QTMC01000026.1:39485-44425 GCF_003602965.1 Bacteroides sp. AF25-5LB | reverse complement strand
TTGTTGCTCAGGTACTTAAAAAAAATATTTTATAATAGTGTTGCGGAATTAAGGATAAATTCTTCTTTTGAGAACAATACAAATGACTTCAATCTGAAATAAAACAAAAAAAGACCATCTCAAGTTTATTTTGAGACAGCCTCTTCATGAGTGGTGGCACCAGTTTTATTTCTGCCGATAAATTGATTTCTAGAAATCCGGTATAGTGGTTTGCCACTGCTATAGCGTATAAATTGTTTTGCCGATATTTTATCGGCAGGCAGTTTGTATAGCCTGTGGTATATTTTTTTAGAACTTTCTGAATGTGAGGCGTGCATAATCAGATTTCAGAATTAGTTTCTTGCCTGTTGCTTTTTCCACCTTAAGATGATTAATAGCTTGATTAAGTCCGAAAAGTTTCAATTCATTCAGTGTCGTTAGTTTTTCTTCATCTCCCCGGTGGCGGAATTCACTCATGGTTACCTCATCTCCTTTATAAGAGAAACGTCCGATATGAGTGCCTCCATTTCCACCTTTGGCACTGATTTCCACCAAATGTAACTGGATACTATAATAAATGCGGTTACATTCTTCTATTTTTCCATTAGTATATTCTATAGTTGTAGGTCTCGGCAAGTGCGCGGTGAGCTTCGTCAATCACTATCAGGTCTGACCTGTCATTTTCCACATCCTCCCAATGGTGTGACAGCCATTGGGAGGAACAGACCAATCCCTCCTCTTTCCGTATGCCGTACCGCACCACCGTATCTTCTATCTGTTCTACCAGTTCACGACGGTGGGTGGCAATCCACACACTTTGCCTTTGCCGTTCTTGCAAATGCTCATGAATGACCGACGCGAGCGAATGGAGCTTGCCTATACCTGTTGGCATTTGTACCATCATGTTTTTATTCAACCTCCACATCAGATACGCATAGCCTGATGCTCTGTTGGTAAGGGCAGAGAATGTTGGAATAAGACTTCATTGGATATTGTCATCAGCGTCATCCTTTGAATCCACTGGAACATTCCACGGCACATCCAAGAAACGGTGTCTTAAAGGAAGGTTACTTTCATTGTCCACGCAGAAATTTTCTATATCATAAAGTGAGTTCGTCTCAAATTCCATCAAGTCCTTTATCCGCTTGTCAATGTACCCATTGTTTATCTTGAAACGCTCTACGGCCAAGTCAAACTGTACCGTGTCGTTCTTGAGATCGCCGTCCACATAATACATCTTGGACATCATGTCCTTGTATGCCTTGCCTTCCCTGTGGACTTCTATCGTACTTCTGTACGATTTTAATGCCATCTCCATGGAGTATAAGGCTTGATGTTCTGCCATTCAATCCAAGGCTTCAAGCGAGGTTAGCGTAGTTTTTATTGGGCTCCATCTTCACTGGACGTGTGCAAAGCGTCAACCTTTCATGAGGTTAATTCTATTTCAAACACACCTTGAAATACAACCCAACCGACCAATACCGTCCGTCATACAGTGAAGCCGTCACATTAATCCGATCTTTCCAAACAGCATAGTTTCCGCCTACGTTGAAAACATCGTCATAATATTCTCCCATTAGGTTCAAACCGTTCAGTGCCTTACTCCAAAATCCTTCATTGGGACGGTTAAAACGGTAATTCACGCCGACTGTAACGCCATGTTCATTATCGAAGTCTAATCCGTCAAACTGAATGACGGAGGCATGTATACCCAATGTTCCCCATTGTCGGATGGTGAAATGCTTGGTAGCAGCAAGGTAAAAACGGGTCAGATGATTGGTATTCTCTCCGACATCATCAAATGTAATATTTCCACCACCGTGATCAGAATGACTGCCCGGATCATTAACTCCCAATACTATCTGAGGTGTCCACTGTTTCCACCAGCCTTCTTTCCATAATCGCAATCGGCCATGAAAAGAACGGTCTTGATTCACGAACTTGCTCCATGTTTGTTGCGGCCAACCAGAACTACCTATCAAACCTTTTACCAATGTACAGGTATAGGCAACTTCCAACCAAGGAAAAATGGTGATGTTTAGGTAGTAATTATAGGTGTAAGGATTATACTCTTCATGAGAATTCCAATAGTCACTCCTATAAATATTGTGATCTATCATACTTCCACCTACCATGAAGGTTTTATCTTTCTGCATCTCAGCGGTGGGCGCATATAGAAGTCCTGTCGTCCCATACATCGTCTGTGCATTTATTCTGCTCCCATTTGTCAGAAGTATGATGAACAATACGATGTTTATTACTGATGAACAGGACTCCTTTGTATGGTCAATTTTAATTTTGTAGATTGCATTTAGAGTAAATGCACATTTACTAATAGATTTCATTAAAGGAGAGGTATTTATGTTAATACTCAATTTAGAGCGTACCCTTTTTATAAGGCATCAGAATGGATGCCTCACAAAAAATTGCTATTAAATTTGATTGTTTTTTAACTATTGGCATACTGCCAAGTCTATATTTTGTGGTGTCAGACTCAAAAAATCTCTGCAACCGTTAAAAATTCCGGTAAAAAATTTACCAAGATAACCCCATGCGGACCTGCCTTGCAGCTTCACCGTGCTGATTATGCTATGGTATACGGCGGCAATCTCCGCTCCCTCGTCACTTCCGAAGTGCAGGGAGTTCTTCCGTTTGGTGGTAAAGGGACGCACCGCCCGTTCCGCCAGATTGTTCGAGATCGGATAACGGCCGTCCTTTATATAAGTGAAGGCCTCATTCCAAAACTTGTGAAGATAATTCAGGGCCTCCCGCATATAACAACTTTTTTGCTCCTCCTCACTTTTCAACTCCTGCAGCAGGTTTGCCCGCAGGTTTATCATCGCCTCCATGGTCGGCAACCCCTGCCGTCGTCGGGTACGTTCCCCGTCGGTGATCATCTCCCTGTCATACTCCCTTTCAAAACGGAAGAGACGGTTTATATTGTCAAGGAACACATCCGCCCTCTTGTCGCCACCTTCCATCCGGGCTTTCACGAACTTCGCCCTCACGTGCGCCAGACAGACCTGATGGTCCGTATCCTTATACCTGTGGGTTTTCAGCCCGTCACCGATAAAGACATAAGCGTTATAACCGTCCGACATGAGGGCCTTCAACTCGGCATCACCTAAAAAGTTCGTCAGCACGTCACGGCCACGGGAACCGTCCTCGTAGAAGAAGATCACCACACGTTCCGCCTTGTTGACAAGGACCCACATGTAGCATTTCTTGTAACGGTCATATTTACGGACCTTGCACCAGGTCTCGTCACAATTGACCACGGCATCCTTCTCCAGTGCAATCCTCTTCAGTTCCACCACCATACGGTCGAGGTATTTCCTGCCTTTCTTCAGCCAGTTGCGCAAGGTGTTCTCCGATACGGTCATTCCCATATCCCCAAGCCATTGGTGCAGCAGGCCGAAGATCACGTTCTTCACGTATACCTCATAGGCGATGGCCTGCAGGAACCCAGGAGTTATCCTGGTACCGTCAAACCGAGTTACCGCCTGCGGGTGTCCTTCCTTGGGGAAATACCTCCAGCGCGGCTTGCGGCCCTTCTCCACGTACTGCACCATCTCGAACTGTTCCTCCACAAGGCAGATGTCGAGACGGAAGGTCTTCACCATCTTGCGGTCAAGGATACGCCCGGGAACCTTGGAGAGATCCGACAAGTGCCTGACAGGAGTTCCGTTCACGCCCATGGTACGATAGGTTTCCGAACGGTTGCAGAGATCCCCCGGATTCGGAGAGGAGGGGTGGGATTCCTGTGTTTCCGAATCCGCAACGGAACGGGTATCCAACGGATTCGTCCGTACCATCAAAGCCATCTTTCTCCTTCTCACGGTCAACCGGATCATCATCCGAACCGGAAGCATCCTTCTTTACAGACTGTTTCTTCGATCCGAAACGGTTCTTGCGGGCGGATTTGAGTTGTTCCTTCAGTTTTATATTCTCCCGTTCCAGGGATTTACGCGATTCGCGTTCTTCCTCAAGAAGGGATTGCAGATCATTCAATTTTTCCAGCATCTGGTTAGAGCGGGATAACTCTTTTGTCAGATCCTCCAGCACCAGTTTCATCGCGCAGTTATCCAGTTCCGTATTCTCCAGACGTTCGATCAGGTATTCCACATACCGGTTTTTCATTTCATCGGACATATTCTCACAGCGGTTAAAAGCACGACGCGAGAAGGTCTCCCGCGCCAGAAGCTCGCGTTTCTGAACTATCAACTGTCGTAATTCGTCCGTATCCATATCCTGCTTTTTGTGATATAAATATACAAAAAAAACTTGATATAACCATATAAACACAGAACATAATCATCTTATTTTTAACGATTTAATTACGGGACTCTCTAACAGGAGGACCACGTCCTTCCAGTCTATCCGGTAGGCGACCTCGTTACCTTCGTCATCTTTGATTATCCGCATAAACTGATAGCCCGCAACAAACTTTTTCTCGAAAAGACTATACGAACGGTTATCATAGGCGAACAGGCGAACGATACGCCGGTCTTTAGACATCACGATATAAATGTCACCGTCTGAAGGCTCACGGTGCAACTGTTCACGGATGACGGACAGCACACGGGAATGCTTACAACGCATGTCTGTAAAGCCACGCAGGTAATAGAAGCGGTTCATGCCCGTCACACTCAACATAGGACCTCCAGCTTTTGGATCAGACGGTACAGACCCGGATAATCCAGATCTTTCTGGAGGATATGCAGGCCATTGCTCAAGGTCAGCTCCACGGATATACGCACGGGAAGCGCCCCCGGGACTTTGCCCGGCTTCCGGTGTCTGTGTACTGCACGGGGAGAAGGACTGTCCTTCTTTACTGGGGGGTCCCCTGAAGGGGAAGACGGCACGGATTCCGATGGTGGACCCGAGGGAACACCATCCACTTGAACTTCCACTATTTTTTTGCGGGTATCCTTGTACCATTTGTGAAAAATGTTATATGG
>NZ_QTMC01000026.1:0-39475 GCF_003602965.1 Bacteroides sp. AF25-5LB | reverse complement strand
AAATGTTATATGGAACATTGTTCCGTAAACAGAATGTCTGGACTGACATTCCGAGAGGCACCGCCTCGGTTTGATACTGAAAGTAGAATCTTTCAAGGTCTTCACTGCTTAGCATAATTCGTAAGTTTTAGTTCGCAGCGAAGATATATATTTCATTTTTGAGCCCTAATTTGAGTACTTACATTTATATGTTATTACCTCCCTCTAAATAGCGTTTATTTTAAATCGACTCTTATTTTTTATTCATAGACTACCTGTTTTTATACATCTCGTCGTAATATTTCTGATAGCCTCCGCTCGTCACGTTGTCCATCCATGCCTGGTTGTCCAGATACCACCGCACGGTCTTCTCTATGCCTTCCTCAAACTGCAGGCTCGGTTCCCAGCCAAGCTCTCTTTGCAGCTTGCGTGAGTCAATGGCATAGCGCATGTCGTGCCCCTTGCGGTCGGTAACATAAGTAATCAGGTTCATGTCCTCGCCCTCGGCTCTGCCCAGCAAACGGTCTACCGTCTTGATGACCACCTTGATGATGTCGATGTTCTTCCATTCATTAAAACCGCCGATGTTGTATGTGTCGGCAGTCTTGCCCTTGTGGAATATAAGGTCGATGGCGCGTGCGTGGTCCTCAACATACAGCCAGTCGCGTACGTTCTCGCCCTTGCCATAGACAGGAAGCGGCTTCTTGTGGCGGATGTTGTTGATGAACAGAGGTATCAGTTTCTCAGGAAACTGGTAGGGCCCATAATTGTTCGAGCAATTTGTTACGATGGTCGGCATACCGTAAGTGTCATGGAAGGCACGGACGAAATGGTCTGACGACGCCTTCGACGCAGAGTAGGGAGAGTGCGGGTTGTACTTTGTCTCTTCCGTGAAGAACTCTGTGCCGTAGGCGTGGTGATGCTCCGACGATGCCTTAGTAGTAAATGGAGACTCAATGCCTTCGGGATTGGTCAGCTCCAACGCGCCGTAAACCTCATCTGTTGAGATGTGATAAAAACGCTTGCCCTCATAGCCTTCCGGCAGACTCTCCCAGTATTCCTTTGCAGCCTGAAGCAGGGTTAGCGTGCCGATTACGTTAGTGTGGGCGAATGTGAACGGGTCTTTGATTGAACGGTCCACGTGGCTCTCGGCTGCCAAGTGGATAATGCCGTCCACGTTATACTTTGCCATCAGTGCCTTCACTATCTCATAATCACAGATGTCGGCCTTCACGAACGTATAGTTTTCTTTGTCCTCGATGTCCTTCAGGTTTGCCAGGTTGCCGGCATACGTCAGCTTGTCGAGGTTGATAATGTGGTATTCGGGGTATTTGTTAACGAACAGGCGTACCACGTGTGAGCCGATAAATCCGGCTCCGCCCGTTACGATTATGTTTCTCTTGAATTCCATGTCGTTTTTGTTTTGTTGGTTAATGCTGTATTGCATCCATATTTTTCATGCAGACTTTCAGCGAATCCGTCCAATAAGGTATCTTCAACCCGAAAGTCTCCTTGATTTTTGTCTTGTCCAATACCGAATATGCCGGACGTTTGACCGGACTGGGGAACTCATCGCTGTGGCAAGGTTGGATGTCGCAGGCTGTATTTCCTGACTGTTCGGCAATCTTCTTGGTAAAGTCGAACCACGAGCATACACCCTCGTTGCTGAAATGGTAGATGCCGCGCTTTGAATATCCGTTCTTTGGATTCTCTTTTTCATAGTCTGACAATACGGTCTTGATTGCCACGGCAAGGTCGTAGGCATAAGTCGGCGTGCCTGCCTGATCGAACACCACAGTCAGTTTCGGCTTCGTTGCAGTCAGGTTAAGCATCGTCTTTACGAAGTTCCTGCCGTATTCTGAGTACAGCCATGCCGTGCGGATAATGACGTAATCGCAATCTACGACTTCAATATTCTGCTCGCCCTCCAGTTTAGTCTTTCCATAAACACCAGTAGGAGTACCTTTCTGGTTTTCACGGCACGGAGTGTTATACGGATCGCCGCCAAAGACATAGTCGGTGGAAATCTGTATGAGCAGACCGTTCACCTTTTTCATTGCCTCTGCCAGTATCTTCAGCGCATCGGCGTTCAGTTTGCGGCACAATGCCTCGTCGCTCTCCGCCTTGTCAACGTTGGTGTACGCCGCGCAGTTCACGATGCACTGTATGTCTTTCTCCTTCACAATGCTTCTTACGGCATCCGCGTCTGTTATGTCAAGTATGGTCGTCTCCACGCCCTCAGCCTTTACAACGTCAGTAAAGGTATAGCTGTCATTCGTGTCTTTGCTTACTATGCGCATCTCGTTGCCCAGCTGGCCGTTTGCGCCTGTTACAAGTATGTTCATGTGTTCTTATTTTTAGGAGTAAAAGAGTAAGGAGAGGAGGAGTAAGTAGAAATGCCTTTTGAATTCATAATTGATTGGTTTTCTAACCTTCTCACTTGTAAATGAATGGTGATTCAAAATCTTTCAGCAGTGGGTGTTTCGTGTCTTTCTCACTGAGAATAGCGTGTTCAGTCGGTATGCACCAGTCAATGCCCAAACTGCCGTCGAGTATGCTTATACCTCCGTCAGCCTCGGGATGATAGAACTCATCGCACTTGTACAGGAACATTGCGGTCTCGCTGAGTACGGCGAATCCGTGTGCAAAACCCTTGGGGATGAAGAACTGACGGTGGTTGTCCTCGGTCAGCTCAACGGCTACATGCCTGCCGTATGTGGGCGAGCCTTTACGAATGTCAACTGCGACGTCAAGCACGGCTCCTTTTACGCATCTCACTAACTTTGCCTGCGTGAACGGCGGACGTTGGAAATGCAGGCCACGCATAACGCCGTACGATGACATGCTCTCGTTGTCCTGCACGAAAGTCACGTGACAGACTTTTTCGTCGAACTCCCTTTGCGAGAAACTCTCGAAGAAATATCCTCTCTCATCCTTGAACAGACGCGGCTCGATAATCACCACGTCCTCTATCTCTGTCTTGATTACTTCCATTGTGTTATATCTTTAAAAGAATTGATACAAACCAGAGAAACTGTATATCTTAATTCCAAATTCCTCATTCATAACTCTTAATTCTTTTCAGTATTCCAAATTCTTTTCCAACGAATCTTCCTTCTCATCAAGAATTGAAAGCAGATACTTTCCGTAGTCGTTCTTCAGCATGGGCTGTGCCACCTCACGGAGCTTGTCCGCCGTTATCCAGCCTTTGCGGTAGGCGATGCCCTCAAGACAGGCGACCTTCAATCCCTGACGTTTCTCCAAAACCTCGATGAATGTCGATGCCTCTGACAACGAGTCATGCGTACCAGTGTCAAGCCATGCAAAGCCGCGGGCCATGGTCTGCACTTTCAGCTCCTTGTCTTTCAGAAACTCTTGGTTCACAGTCGTAATCTCCAGCTCTCCACGCGCAGAAGGCTTGATGTTCTTGGCTATATTTACCACCTTGTTCGGATAAAAATACAGCCCGACTACGGCATAGTTGCTTTTAGGATGTTCCGGCTTCTCTTCAATGCTCAGGCAGTTGCCGTCCTTGTCAAACTCTGCCACACCGTAACGCTCGGGGTCACTCACGCGGTAGCCGAATACGGTCGCTTTGCCGTTCTGTTCGGCATCGGTGACAGCCTGCTTCAGTATGTCGTTCAATCCCGCACCGTAGAAAATATTGTCGCCCAACACCAGGCTGGTGCAGTCATTTCCGATGAACTTTTCACCGATAATGAAAGCTTGGGCCAGCCCATCAGGTGAAGGTTGCTCGGCATACTCAAACCTCACTCCGAAGTTACTTCCGTCACCTAATAGCCTCTTGAAACCCGGCAGGTCTAAAGGGGTCGAGATAATGAGTATCTCCCTGATTCCGGCCAGCATCAGCACAGAAATCGGATAATAAATCATCGGTTTATCAAAAATTGGAATCAACTGCTTGCTGATTCCCTTGGTGATAGGATACAAACGTGTACCGCTGCCACCGGCTAATACTATACCTTTCATACTTAATATATTGAGTTTCAGTTTTTCACTTTTCGTTCTGTTCCAACAACCACTGAAAATACTTCTCGTGCTCATCCACCAGGTGTTCCCAAGAATATTCATTTCGGATTACTTCAATGTTGTTGGCTGTATATTGAATCTTGCTTTCCTCTGCCATCGTGTCAATACGGTTAAGATACTCTGCGACCTTGTCTGCCGACGGATAATAGAAAGCATTCTCTTCCAGCACGGCACGGTTGAAGATATTGTCGTGCGCAAAGATGAAACAGCCCGCCGCCATTGCTTCGAGCAAGGAAGGATTGGTGCCTCCCACGCTGTGACCGTGGAAATAGGCCTTTGAGAAATGACGGACGGAATCCAGTTTCTTGAAATCATAGATACCACCGACAAATCTCACGTTCTTCTCGTTTCCGTACTTCTCTACAAGCTCTTTACCGTGAGGCGTGTTCGTCTTGCCGACTACAATCAGCGGTCTGCGTCCGTTTTCTTTCGAATGCAGATAGCCTTCTATCGCCATCACGATGTTGTTTTCCGGTTCAAGACGGGCAATCAAGATGTAATATTCTTCCGGTTGCAATCCAAATTCTTTCAAATAGTCTGCATTGAAATCATCATGAATGTCCGCGCCATAAGCCAAAAACTTGCTCTCCTTGTCGTATTTCTCCTTATAATAATCGTGGATGCCCATGTTGTCGGCAATCAAGTAATGACTGTATTTCACCGCCATTTTCTCTTCCCAATCCAGAAAACGTCTTACCATCGGGCTGAACTTCGACCGCTTGTTCTCCAATCCATCCATATTGGTGGTGAATATCGGACGTTTCCGCTTCCTCACGTTGAACCAGATGTAAGCCGGAATAATACTCGTGTAACCCGCCTCATAAATGATGTCGAAATCTTCTTTCTTCAAGGCATCGCACAATGACGCAAAGTCATAGAAAAAACTGCCGACTGAACTTCCCATCCATGTCTCCGGACTGTAGATATGTTTAAGGCGTACACCTTTATATGTGTCCTCCTGATACGGATGAAATTTGGGTGAATAGACTACCACTTCATGACCTCTTTGTGCCAATCCTACGGAAATGTATTCGGCAAACTGTTCGAAGCCCCCATAGTTGTTAGGTATACCACGGGTGCTGATAAATGCTATTTTCATTAGATTGTATTATTATAAAATTTCACTGATGTCTTTCAGCTTGTGGAGACTACAATCGCCCAAAGCTCTGTCGTAGGTGATGTTGATTTTTAGAAAGCGCATATGCCTTCTGTTGTATAAAACATAAGGTTGTGCAATATGCACCATGAGATTATCGGTTGGTTCTTTCCAAAACAAGCCTTTTGATTCATCAATGGCCTCATATTGTTTGTCAATTTGCCGCATGTTTGTCAACGTTCCATATAAGTAAGTAGGGCAATCATCTTTTTTTATGATGAACAAATTGTTACTTCCACTGCCTATGGCGATGATTTCCTCACGCTTGATGCATCCTAAATCCTGCCCCCAAAGTGAAATACCGTTGTTTAGCAAGACGTATTCGTCTTTATTGAAATGCATTCTTCGCAGAGCCTCTCCCAAATCATTGTATTGTATCAGGTAAGTGGCAACGGCACCATTCAAAATAAATAAGGATGCCAATCTTGCATAAAATTGATGCAGCAAATAAGCTACAAGCACTTCCGTGAAATTAACACTTGAAGTGCTATAGTGTTCAAGCATTTGTCCGGGCGCAGCCTGTGCTGTATCCGATACGATAAACTTCAATTGCTCTACATCTTCGCCATCCATTTTCTTCCTTTGCAATGGCAATGCCATCCTCTCGCATTCTACAATAATTTCTTTTTTGAGCGCATCTAATTTATCAGGATCAATATTGTCATGTTCTTTGATAGACTCAACCCTCTTATCATATTCCTTCACCAATCCTAAAAGTAGAGTTCGAGCTGCTTCTGCCTGTTTCCTTGAGAAATGTTCACAATTTATTTTGCTTATATCAATCATTACAATGCTTCTAAACCATTCCAATGTCTCCCTTTCTTTTTTTAATCTTTCGATAGGAATTTTCTTGTCAATAAGATATTCGTTAATCGTATATGAGTTGCAGTCCTGTTTGTTGACTATATTTAATAGTGAGAATGCCAGATAATCACATAATACCCTGAAAATGTTATGGTCTGCATTGACATCATTGGCGAAGAAGTACATCTGATAGTTTTTTACCAATCTAAATGGCCAATTCCGCAATTTGTCAAAATCCAAAAGGGTTTGAATTATTTCGCTTATTCGGTACAACAGCAAGGGTGGCGGGTCGGGAAGTGTATCTTGAAAGGACATAATATGCTCCATGAGTTCCTTGTTCCCACTGCGCAATACCATAGCTGCAAAAAATAGGTGCATTTCATGAAACTCATTCCGCTCAATTTCATCGTAGCTTCCATTGTAACGCATTGTCCTGTAGTATTGCGAAGCCCATTCCCAATACGATTTTAACCAATCCGTATTTCCCGCTTTAAGCAACCTGTTCAAATGAAACCAGATAAAACTCCGCAATTCTTTTGTTGGATGGCTTTTATTATATATGGTATCATATAATAGTGGAATGAGAGTTGTGTCACAAGATATTCGAGGATACACCTCCCTCTTTTCTGCTGCCAAAAGTATTTGCCTTGCAACTTGAAGCACTTCCGCAGGAAACTCGACTAAGTTTCCATTTCTTTTTTGTGCCTCTTGCGCCAATAGGTCAGCGATACGTCCATACAGTTTGTCATGTGCCGCATCCATACCCTTCTTTTTCCTCATTGTGGTCTGCTGATAACATCACGATGGCTACACGCTCCATATCTTCTTTCGAAGAATATTCTGCCATCTTAATATACGAACTGTAAGTATCCACCTGTTTGTACAGTCCCATCAGGTAAAAAAGTAGTAGACAGACAAACACGGATTGCACAGCCAGCACAGTAATGGACAATAAAACATAGTCATAAAACAAAAATAAAAAGAAAGGAGCAAGAAAAGCAATAGGAATATTAGCTTTTAGCATGAAGAAGAAACGGGCAAATGTGGTCTCTTCCTCAAACCAGTGTGATACCCTTTCCGTTATATAGCGTTCCTGTATCCGTTCTATTGCCTGCAAAATAAAAGGATATGCCAAGCCTATCACGGCTGTAAACAATGACAGCAAGCCGCTAAAGGTATCGTAATCCCCCAATTCAATAGATTTCATTTCGTTATAAAAGAAATTATTGAAGCCACATAAAGTACAAGAATGGCAATCAGTGTAAAAGCAAATAGTTTATCCTGCCACACATCATTAATATAAACACCCAAAGGTTCTACGAGATTCCATAATTTTTTGCGTATCAGTTTGTCCTGCCATACATCTTTAATATATGCGCCAAAAGATTCTACGAGATTCTATAATTCTTTACGCATCATGATTGTTTCCACCCATATATGTCGAAAAAGACAGAATACGCTTGTTAGAACCAATAGACCTATAGATAAATCCCAAAAGCAAATAGAAAGGTTTCCAATCATCCACCATTGCAATGGCATTTGGAGATGCAGCAATCCCCATAAAGTCACTACCAGGACTCCCCAATATACAATGCTTTCAAGGTTTTTTAATTCGCAATAAAGGATGTATGAGATGCAGAGGAATATTGCAATAGTTATGAATATTGTCATTGGACTTTATTTCCTTTTGTAGATGAATGAAATAGGGGATAAATTGAGTGAATGAATTTGCACAAGATTTTCCCATGCAGATTCCTCATTTCTTCATAGCTTCATACAATCTCAATATTTCCTCAGTATGGTCTTTCATCGAATGCTTCCATACTCCATTCAGAACTTTCTCATTAAATTCCACCAACAATGAACGATCTTTAAAAATCTGGTTTAACAATGCAAGCAATTCTGATGCTGAAGTGAAGACAAACCTTTCATCATATTGTTTCACAATGTCTTTTGCGCCGACATTATCAGACACAATGACAGGCACTCCATACGACAATGCTTCCAAGACAACAAAACCAAACGTTTCTTTCCAGATTGACGGAACTATCAATACGTCCATTCCATCATAAACAGTCGCCAACGAACGGCTGTCGAACTTACCTCGATAAAATATCTGCCAATCCTTCTCTTGGGCGACCTTGCCACCCCATACGTCTAATCGCCACGAAGACTTGTCTGTAATTCGTTTCAAGACTTGCAACAACAAAGGCAAACCCTTGTATGGAGTGTCGTTTCCTATAAAACCTATTCGCAATATACTGGCATCAAATGATTTCTTATGCCTGTTGTCTTTTATTTCGGAATGAGTTATGGGTATAATTTTCCCATTTTCAATATGCAGATTTCCTGAATAAACATTTTGGGTGGTCTCGCTATTGAAATGAAAATAATCTATAAGGCCAAAACTCTCTTTGAAATAATCCAATAATTTGCTGTAATCATTCATCACTTAACAGCTTTTCTCAAAAATTGTTTTAACGGGACAAGACATTTGGCATTCCTGACCCTTAAAAATATAGTTTTCTTGGCATCAACATTGCAAGCGCAACAGTTTTGTGCCGATGCAATGGAACAAAACTGTCCGTTATTGTCAATAAAGTTGACTCTTGGACACAATCCGAAATAGTCATGAGACGTATAAACAGTTTTTATACCTCGTCTTTTTATTACTTTCAGAAATTCTAATGGAAGTCCCATCAATGTATGGATATGAAAAATATCAGGTTGTGTTTCTTCAAGCATCTTATTCAAAGATGTAACGTCCACATTATGGTCATCAATAAAGTCGTTCACATTTTTAATTCCATACATCAAAGGAACAGGCTTAGAATTTACTAACTCAAAGACACATACGTCACCAATGGATTCATCCGACCGAATATGACACTTGGGCATTGTAAGAGACATACTTCCTGGGTACAAGGCAAAAATCTTATGCCCCATACTTGCCTGCATCTGCATTAAATCTGCCGCATAACGGACAAGTCCGCCACTTCTATATGGCTGGAAACCTAATGTATAATGAAGAATGTGCATATAACAAAAATCATTCTATGAGAAACATCACAAACTATTGCTATATTGATTCTTTCAAAAACTTTTCAGATAAGCTTCGTAGGGAGTTTATTTTTAAATCAATAGAAGTATAGTCTATTTTTCTAATGTGTGTAGGTATATCTGACTTATGTGGTATAAGATGGTCTTTCAAATCCAATGAAGTTAAAAGGGATTCGGCCCTATCGGAATTTTCAGAAAATGAAGCAAAAAATTGCTTGTGAAATATCAATGAAAAAACCATTCCATGGTAAGAAGAAGTGAAAATGAAATCCGCATATTTAATCAATGAAATAAATTCTATTGGATTTGCAGAAGAAATGGTATCTTTTTTTATGGTAGGTCTTGGTCGGCCTTCTAAAATAAGGAGTTTGCATCCTAATCTTTGTGCAAAATCAGCGACTTGCTTTTCATTGAAGGAATTTCTTAATAACCTATAATAAAGAACATATCTTTCATTAAACATATTTCTAATTGGGAATACTCGTTCCCAAATATCATTCGTCAATAAGAGTGTAGGGTCTAAAACTAATGGACTATTAATGCCAACTTCTTCCATTATGAATTTTAATTTTTCTTCTCTTACAGAAATGTGTGAGAATTTGTTGACTTTTTCTTTCAAAAAGTCATAGTTTTTTTTGCTCAAGTCCATATTACCCATACTTGCCGCATAAGCTATGTGTTTATTTGCTTTTAATATGTTATCAGCAAAATATACAGGATCAAAATGATTGGATAATTCCGGTTGTTTTCTCCATATTTGATCACTTCCATAAATGATGATATCAAACTTATCGTTTGTCGAATAGTCAATACAATAAGGCTGAATAAATTCCTCAATGAATTGCATAAACGATGTAATTCTCTTTTTTCGTTTCTTATAAGATAATAGAATCTTTAAGCCGTATTTTATGGCATCTTTGATACCGTAATTAAACATTTCCTTGATAGAGAAAAAGTCATATAGCTGTTTATGATACAATGGCCAATAATCTATAAAATATACATCATGCCCCATTTGTACCAATTTTATGCGCAGTGCTATGGCTTGCAGCAAAGCACCATAATTATGGCTTTTGTGGTAAGTTATGATTCCTATTTTCATGATTTTTAAAAATTATCTCTTAATAATATCTTTAACAATTCTTTTTGCCTTGTTCTTAATTTCCAATACACATTCTTTTATTATATGTCTATACGCATATACAGCATTACTTTCGTCTTTAGAATCAGTAAAGGCCTCCAGTATCATTGGGGCTTCTCTATTATTAGAATCTGTAAACTGTTCATACATATTCAGGAAATCTTCTTTGGTAGATGCAGTTAAATATTTAAAGCCTAAACTGAGTGCATAATTTTTAACCAAAGTCGTGGATTTATATCCAAAATGACCTGCTGCAGCCATATATGAATCCGCTTCCTCACCAAACAAAACACAGGGGTGATCATAATTCCTAAACTCTGTACCGCGACCGTTATTTATTAATAGTATGCGTATATTATTGCTCACATAACGGTTCCCTAAAGAGTTCATATCATAGAAAAAGGCCAAATCGCCTATAACTGCAAAATGCAATATATCAGGATTTGCAATAGATGCACCTAACAACGTGGAAAGTGTGCCGTCAATCCCGAAGCCTCCCACATTGCAGATTGTCTGAATGTCCGATCGTGTTGGAGCAAAATTCCATGAACGAAAACTGTTGAATATGCTCAAATGAAGAATGGATTGTTTGGGCAATTTACCAATCAATGTTTGAGCGATCCAAACATTTGAAAATTCAACATTAGGCGCTTGCGATACAATAGATTCATATTCCTTTTTGCATGCATTCAAATATTCATCAGTGTTGTTTGGATTAACATCCTTATAGAGTGTAAAGAATATTTTCTCAGGCATGGAAAAAACATTTTTTAGTCGCTTAAATGTATCCCTTACTTCACCATCCTCACTTACTCGCCATACGCTTTGAGGTTTTAAAGAACCTTGTGTATATGTATCACCTGAAACTTCACCTATATGAATCAATAAATCCGGATTATTGGTATGGGGGGTATATGAAGATTGTGCCGCAATCAAAGCATAATCTATTCTATATTTACCCAAATACCCACTGGTTTTATCACAAAAAACGACCGCATTGTGATTTGCACAGAAGGAGTCTATCGCATTCAATTCATCATCACTCCACTTTTTATGGCTACCTACAAATATTGCTATTCTTCCAATTGGTAAGGGCGGCACATTTTCAAATTGAGAATAACGCTTGATTACCCTTGTGCTTGGCAAATTGCGTGTAAGAAATGAACTGCCGCTATAACTTAGATTTATATGAACAGGCCCTCCGCCGTTACGTGTTAATTCAAGCAAAGCCTTATTCGTTTGGACATTGACGAACCATTCATCGTCCTGACTTTTACATTTCCCCAAACTAATGCTCATTTTAACTGTGTCTACAGGTTGTTCACTTCTATCTATAACTTGCGGCCTTAAATGACCGATGTCATTACTGCCATGACATCCTGTAATAGCTAGCACAGGAAGTTTTCGGTAATATGCTTCAGTTAATCCGGGGAAGTAATTACGTGATGCTGTTGCTTCCGTGCAGGAAAGTACAACAGGCTCTCCAGATTCATAAGCTAATCCACAGGCCATATAAGCAGCCGATCTTTCATCCACCGCAGAATACAGCTCAAAATAGGGGTCAATCTGCATACTCGCTACAAGCGTAACATTTGTTGTACCAGGTGACACAATGACTTTTCTTATTCCATGAGCTTTCAATAAATATAGAACAATTTGGGTTGTTCTATCGTTTGTATAATATGTAGACATCATATAGTGCTTATTTGTTTCCTATTTTCTGTAATTAATTGAATCTCCGTTATTACAAATTATAATCTGTCCCGACAGGCAAGAAGATGCATCACTAACAAGAAAGCAAGCAACTTCTGCCACCTCTTCAGGCAAATAATATCTGCCTGTCGAATAGTCATCTGCATAAATATCGTCCTTTGTTATGCCTGTCATATCAGTCGTTGTAATACCTGGAGCAATTGCATTTATTCTTATATTGCTATGTATCAACATTTTTGCAAGTCCCTGCGTTAAGCTGTTAATGGCAGCTTTAATGAGTCCGTAAGGTAAATCATCAGCATAATGTCCCCGTTCTGAGGATAGAAATAGTATGGATCCGCCATTTCTATGCTTTTTCTCATACATACGAAGAAACTTTTGTGACAAGAAATACGCTCCCTTGAGATTTGTCTCTATTTGCTTGTCAAATTGTTCATAATGAACATCCATTATGGTGCCCTCATGCAACGAAATACCGGCATTATTTACCAGCACATTGGCACCGCCTAACAGGTCATCCGCCTCTTTAATGAACTCATCCATGTGAGTAAAATCCGTTACATCATATTGCATGTATTTACAACCAATCTCTTTTGCAGCTTTTTCTAACTTTTCTTCGTCGCGACCTGTTATTAAGACTTCGGCTCCTTCATCTGTAAATTTTTTTGCCATAGCAAATCCCAATCCACGATTTCCGCCTGTTATAATCACTTTCTTTCTAACTAACCGTTGGTTAGGAGACAACAATACGATATCTGCTTTTGTCACTTTTTTTCTTTGTAGCAGTTTAAGTATTGTTTTTATATTCCTTTTTATGCTCATAGTCATTATTTTAATTATTGATAAAATCATTAATGTACAAATCCGTATTTATATAATCACGGCCATTGGAATCCCATATATACATCATCCTATAATCCGCTGTGGTCATACAAGAATATCGGATGAATGGATAGAAGCAGCAAAGCAAAGATACCAAAGAGAAAATTCTAACAGCACTTATTGTGTCTTTGCTCTTTAAAAGCTTATAATATACGATTCCTGCAACAATGGCTTGAAAAATTAGCAATGCCTTACTATATCTATCAAATATTTCTATTGTACTAAAAAAAGGATTCAGAAATGCTCCTATGATGAAGAGGTTATAAGTTAGTATACCCCATTTATAGGAGTTTAGATACCGCGGTCCGTAAATGATGACAGGTAAAAATGATACAAACGTAAATACCTTATTTCGAAGATTATATTCACCAATGCCAGTAATGCCATACCCTTCTGTTACCATGCCACTTACTTTTAGTAAGTAAGTAGAAAGCCGAACATCTTGAAGACTGTTTCCGCCTAAATAATAGACAGACAATGCAATTTCAGAAAGAAAGGACATTATTGAGATGGAAACTACAAAAACCGAAAGAAATACTGTTATGACGGAAATAGTTATCGGGATATGCTTTTTGCGCCCAAAGTAGTAAACCGGTATAAAAGCCAATAATAGAAGTGTTCCATTATGTATCAGTACTCCTACAATAAATGCCAATATGCACTTAATATACTTTTTCTTGTTATCCGATAGCAGAAAATATAGAGAAATCAGTGCAAACGAAACAGCTAAATACCATCTGATGTAGTTGTCATTACTTTGCGCAACAACAGGAAGCAATGGAAGAACATAATACAAGCAATTTTTAAAATGTTTGGCTACGAGTAAAAAGCTAAACATAAATAAAGCGACTTGGAAGGAAATTACAATAAAATATGGTACTCCTATTGAATTGAATAGATAAAAAAGAAAGTGATATATGGGTTCTGTCGTATTCCAATCCATTGATTTATGTTCAAGATATCTTACACAATATAAATTCCAATCTATATTATGTCCGAATCTTAATCCTAAAACAAACACATAAGGAACAAACGCCCACAGAGATGCTTTCCAATATTCCTTGTCTGTTTTTGTCTGGGACATTTTCCTTCCAGCTACAAAGAGCATCCAAATTTCCAATACATGCAATAGAATGTATATTAATCTTATGGTGCTCATAATGGTTTGGATAGTTTTAATTTTCTGAAAATATCTTTTATCGCAAGATATATCCCCAACAATTTATGGCGTTGCAGAAATAATTCAAAACGATGAGTGTTTGGCAACAGCGGAACGACAGGTTTATAATCGGGATTTAATACGAGATGGTGTAACAAGACATTGGCATATCGTCTTTCTATCAAAGCCGATAAATCTGTAGATAAGTTATCCCGTCTGCATAAATAAGCCCGAAGGCCTTGGGCTGAAACCGAAAATTTATATCGGTTTTTAAACCCTTTGATGTGGGATGCTGAACTATTCAATTCACGGTAAACACTTGTTATATCCGATAAGAAATGTATTTTTCCCATTCTGGAAGCTGAATACCAGCGAGGAATATCCCCTAATAAAAAATTCCCTGAATCAAAAATAAAAGGATCGGAAACTATTATTTTATCAAGGACAGATTTTCTAATAACTACAGTTAAAGTCATTACTATTCTTGGGTATCTAATAATATCTTCACATGAGAGATTGCAACCAATTTCAACTTTTTTGTTTTCTATTTTATCATGGGTGAATTTTCCTGTTGATTGGTTAAAACATAAACAATTTGAATGCGACATTACATACTCATCATGCTTCTCTAACCAGTCCACCTGTTTTTGTAATTTTAGCGGATCAGTCCAGTAATCGTCACCTTCGCAAAATGCTATATACTTTCCATGCATATGTGCGTTTATTATTCTATTTAATGAACCATTCCGTTTTGAGTATTGATTTTCTGTTTCATAAATAGGTTTAATAATGTCTGGATATTTTCTGGCATACTCACGTATTATCGCCGCACTGCCATCTGAAGATGCATCATCGTGAACAATAGCCTCGAAGCGGAAGCTTGTTTTTTGCATCACGAAACCTTCAAGGCATTGGCGGAGGTACGGTTCATGGTTGTAAACCATGCATTTTATAGAAACTAATAACTTATTGTCATTCATTTTATTTTTCCCAAATATATTTTGAGGGTGCTTTACCGTCACAATATCATATGATGTTGTGGTGGCAAAGACACTGGTGGAATAATCGCGTGATACATTTAACCGGACTGCTCTTATCGTCTCCTTCTGGGGCTAGTCTCACAAAAGTTTTTATCATAAGCTGAAAGATTGTTTTTTATGCAGGAAAGTACATTCTTAAGATATTCAAACTTACATACATATCATCCCTTGAAAAACTATTTCTTCACTGTCTGTTATTACATTTGCTATAATATTTTTTTCATACAATGCATTACAGACTAACAAATAATAAACCTTTTCTGTATCCATCAACCAATGATTTAGCTTGCTAAGCAGTTCAATGGATAGTCATCATTAAATCATAATTCATGGAATTCCTTTTCTTTAAGCACAATCAGCTCATGTTTTCTAATTATATTGCGCGCCATTTTCACCATTGGAGGTCCTATAAATTTGTTATCTTTTACAGCCACTCCTTTGCCCTCACTTACGGCTTCCTCAGATAATGTAATCATTTCTTCTGCCCAAGCAACTTCGTCTTCGGTTGGTGAATAATATCTGTTCACCAATGGAAGTTCCTTAGGATTCAGGACAAGCATACCTTCAAATCCCAAATTCTTACTCAGTATGAGATTCTTCTCCAGATCATCCAAATCATGAACCTTAATATGGACAGTATCAATAGGAAGCACACCACAACTGCGTGCACCAATACATATCATGTTGCGTGCAGTCGTTATGCTTATTCCTTCTGCATCATGTTTTCCACCCATGTCTGTTACATAGTCTTCACACCCAAATGCAACAGCTATAACTCTAGTACATGCACTACATATATCTTTAATATTGATTACAGCACCTGCCGTCTCAATCAATGGGATTATTTTAAATGTTCCAATAGGAAACCCTTTTTCATATTCAATCGTTTCAAGTAATTTACCAAAAAAATAAATGTCATCCCCTTTTGTCGCTTTGGGATACATGAATCCAGCGATCCCGTCTATAGTCAACTGATAAGCATCACGAAGCAGTTCACCACTTTCCCGATCATTCACACGAGGAAATAATAATTTCCCATGCAAATCCGGACGTTTAACAAAATTCTTAATATTGTCACGGGAAAGCTGTTTTTCTGCAAACGGAACAGAATCTTCTATGTCCAATAGAAGAACATCCGCATCACGTCGCACGGCACTATCAAGCAATTTTTGATTATGCGCAGGTACAAACATCAGGCTGCGCATTAAATATGTATTATTCATAATTATAACTCTTTCTTTTTTACTAATACTTTTCTTCTGAATGACAGAACATCTACTCCATTTTGATTATAAGCGATGGATTCCACATAAATAATTCCACGGTCAGATTTGGATTTAGACTCACGCTTATCCAATATCTTTGTGCGAACATAAATTGTATCATTCAAAAATACCGGATTTAAATGTTTAATGCTCTCATATTCTAAATTGGCTATTGCTTTTCCACTGATATCAGGTACGGTAATCCCAACAGCCAACGAAAATACTAATGTACCCACCACTAGAATTTTTCCGTGTTGGTTTTTTGCCGCATAATCCATATTAGTATGAACGGGATGATGATTCATTGTCAACAAGGAAAAGAAGTTATTATCACTCTCAAAAATAGTTTTGGAAAGTGAATGTTGGATTTCGTCACCTATGACAAAATCCTCATAATAAAGTCCTAAAATTGATTTATTCATTATTTTTTATTTATGTAATTCGTGCGCAGGATTTCCTACGAGTGTTTTCCCACATTCGACATCTTTTACAACATTTGAGGCCATGCCAATCAGGTTGTAATCTCCAATTCTTATAAGGTTCCTAAGGCTGCAATTCAATCCGGTAAAATTTCCATTTCCTATTTTTAAACCACTACCGATACAGGTATGAGCAGCGATAAAATTATTATTTCCAATTACCGTATCATGCCCAATTGATGAATTGGTGTTCATTGTGTTAAAATCGCCAAGTACAGCATTACAGTTGATGGAACAATTTGCTAGCACAATATTTGCCTGTCCCATCCGAACACTTTTAGCGACATATGCTGTCGGATGTATGAAAGACAAATAGCGCTCTTTCGGAATGTTCAGATTGTCCCGAAGCTGAATTCTTTCTTTGAGCAAGTCAGAACGATACATTGCAAAAACGAATTTGATATCAGCATCATCTTTAAATTTTTCATAAGCCTCCTTCGTGCCACACAGAACAGGCCACCCATTGATGCCACCCAAAAAGGCAGGATCATCGAATGCGAAACCTATAACTTCAATTTCTTTTCCGAAACGAATTTGAGCGTCATAAATCTGTTCAGCTATGACAACAGCAGTTCCTTTACCGCCAATTATTACTACCTTTTCTTTCATACTTCTATAATATTTAAAATTATTTCCATATCATTCTTTGAATATCTTTGGTCTATGGGCAACGGAAGAATATGGTTTGCCATCCACGTTTCCAGTGAATCTTTTCCAGCCCAACCGTCCACGTTTGGCCAATACTTTGCTACGAAAACCTTGTTTACGATAAAGTGCTGGCGAAGTTCTTGTCCTAATTCTGATATAAATGGAAATATCATTGGCACTTCACCATAGCAAAGTTTTCTACCCCCAAGTTGTTGCTGCAATGTGTTGTAGTTTTCGATTCTGCGACATGCAGCATACTCGTAATCAATGCTTTTCATCATGCGTTTTGTAAAGTTGGACATTCTCCGTATCGGCATTTTATGAAATTCCGCACTGGTAATATGAAAGTCTTGAAAACCGGCTTCGGGAGAAATGTCTATACGTTTCACAAGCGAATTTATACGTGTGTATGATTCATCCTGTGCAATTTCAAAATCGGTCTGAACGTTGGTATAAAGATACCCTCCGTCAGGTACACCGAAAAATTTACGACAACTATAAAATGTATCTATTCCATCAATTGGTTTTGAATAAAACGCCTGAGTGTAATCAAGAATAAGCCTCTGT
This sequence comes from Bacteroides sp. AF25-5LB, assembly GCF_003602965.1. Classification (NCBI taxonomy): domain Bacteria; kingdom Pseudomonadati; phylum Bacteroidota; class Bacteroidia; order Bacteroidales; family Bacteroidaceae; genus Bacteroides; species Bacteroides sp. AF25-5LB. The sequence continues at coordinate 21,532 of NZ_QTMC01000026.1, read as the reverse complement.
CCGTATATGGAGGCAAGATGTTGGCAATATGCGTCTTGCAACCCCCAATAGTTAGCATACAACAATGCTTCACCATCGTTTAGCCGGATTTCATCAATTATACGGTAATCCTTATTTATATGATAAAACTCATACGGAATACCAAGTTTCTTAATTGGTTCAACGGCTGAATCGCAAATGAAATACGGAACGTACACTTTTTTATAGTGCTTGCATCTCAAAACATACTCCAAGCAGAAACGTCCGCTATTAAGGGCAATAGCATTGGCATGGAGTTCGGGATATATAGGAAGCTCCAGCTCAAAATAGCCTCCTATCGGCTTTACTTGTTGAGTTCCTGTCATTGCAGATTTACCTTAATTAATGTGTTATGATTCTTGCAGAAATCTTCCATTTCTATACTTTTATCAAAATGCAGAAAGATTATGCCGAGAGCTTTACCGGCTCCATCAAAAACTTCAATCTTGTCACCGGGTTTCTTGTAAATGACTTCACGATAGACAAACTTTCTTATGCTCTCATCTATTTCAACATTGCCGAATGTTCCAGTCTCATAACTATGCAGGACATAATGCATATAGCAACCGGGAAGGGCTTTTACCGGCTTGTCTACAAAATCAGGCTTCACCCCTATTGCGGCTTGTACGTTGGCTTTCACCAAATCTATGCCGAAAGCGTCGCTAAGCTGAATGGGAATCATGTTACCGCCTGCTCTTGGACCCAACTCGAGGAAATGCACATTGTCGTCTTTATCAAGCAGAATTTCAATATTCATCTCGCCAAAACGGATATTAAGTGCTGTAATTACACGCTGCAATTCGTTGTAAACAAATCTTTTTTGTTTTTCATTGATGGCCGCCGGTTTTTTTTCCCCTATCGGAATTAAAGGACTTCTTACCATATCCCTAAGGCACTCCATTTCACCATAGAGAACTATTTTCCCGTTCCATACGAAAATATCACCGCCAATGACATATGGATAGCCTCTCTGAATGAACTCTTCAACGAGCAAAACTTTATTCCTTGAATATTCGTCAGCCTGGCTTATAGCCTTTTCAAGTCCGTTCCAATCATCAAGCCTTGTCACACCCTTGCTGCCAGACGAGTCGGTCGGCTTTACCACAAATGGAAACGTAAAATTCTTAATATTATTCTTAATTTCATCTATCGGAGTTTGGGGATTAAATGGGTAGAATTTAGGGCATGCAAATCCGTTATCGTGTAAGAACTTACGCCACGGATATTTCAATCCAAGAATCTCTACGCTCTTTGCAGGATTAGTGGGCAATCCCAGTTTCTCGGCTACGATAGCAGCAGGAAGAGCAGCAGGGTCGGAAGCATAAGCGAGTATGCCATTGATTTGCTCTTCCTTAGCGATTTCATAAACGGCTTCAATATCTGTTGTGCTTGTAGCGTAAAATTTATCTGCCTCATATTGTCCGGGATTGTCCGGAAGATAATCGCAGACAATGGTATAATACCCTAATTCCTTAGCCGCTTTTATCGCTACAAGCTGTTGGGCAGAACCGCCCAGCAGCAATATTTTCTTCATACCTGTCACTTAATTATACTATCAAGTATTCGTTGAATGTCATCGTTACTAAGCGCATGGTGCATTGGCAAACAGATTACGCTGTCGGCCATCTTGTGCGCCTCGGGCAGATTCTCCGGTTTTGCGCTTTCAAGTCCGCGGTAGGTTGAGAACTCGCTGATAAGCGGATAGAAGTAACGGCGGCCGAGAACATTTTGCTCTTTCATCTTGAAATAAAGTTCATCGCGAGTCATTCCATATTTTTTCGCATCTATAAAAATAGGGAAGTATGAATAATTGTGACGGACACCAGGGATGTCATCGAAAAATGTTACACCCTCAACATTACGAAGAACTTCACGATATTTTATGGCGACTTGGTGACGTGCTTCTATCGCGGCATCCACTTGTTTAAGATTGAGCAGACCGTAGGCCGAACGCACCTCGTCCATCTTGCTGTTGATGCCAGGACCGACCACGGTTGTTTCGTTGGCGAAACCAAAATTCTTCAAGTAGTCTATGCGCTTCTTCATTTTTTCATCGTGCATCACCATCGCTCCACCTTCTACGGTGTTGTAAACTTTTGTAGCATGGAAACTGAGTGTGCTCAGATCACCGGCATTGAGTATACTCTCACCATTAACCTCTACTCCAAATGCATGAGCAGCATCATAAATCACTTTCAAGCCATATTGGTCGGCAATCTCCTGTATCCGCTTGGTGTCACAGGGCTTGCCATATACATGTACTGGCATTATAGCCGTGGTCTTAGGCGTAATGGCAGCCTCTATCTTATCGGGGTTAATATTACCTGTAGTAGGGTCTATATCCACAAATACAGGCTTTATACCATTCCACCACAAAGCGTGAGTCGTAGCAACAAAACTATAGGGAGTAGTAATAACCTCGCCTGTTATACGCAATGCCTGAAGAGCTGTTATCAGCGGCAAAGTGCCATTAGTAAACAGACTTATATAAGGCACCTTCAGATAAACAGCCAGTTCCTTTTCAAGTTGCTTGTGAAAAGAACCATTATTGGTTATCCATTTACTTGCCCAAATCTGCTTGAGCATTTCATTAAAATCATCAAGATTCGGCAGTAACGGTGACGTTACTGTTATCAATTCATTATCCATGATAAATTTGTTTTATATTAGTTCTATGGTTTTCTCTTAAGTAAAGACAGTATTTCTGTAAGTTCAGAAAACTTAAAGATGTGACTTGACAATATGTAAAAGGTCATGCCTATAGCAACACCGACACAAAGTTTTACGATATCGCTTGGGATGAAATAGTTTACCATAAGTATCAGGACGAACATTACGAGGCAGAGAACAATAGTAGGTAACAGGTCGCACATTTGTTTGAAAAAACCGACATTGATCAGTTTGCCGGTGTAGTAAGTGTTTATCACTAATGCTACGAGCGAATTGAGAATTGAACCATAACACATCACAATAAGACCAAACGGCGCGGTGATGCAAAGTACGGTCACACCAAGAATTTTCTTTATGATTTCAAGTCGCAGGAACAGGTCTGAACGGCCTTTCACTTGCAGAAGATTGAGATTGATGGCGTGAATGGGATACCACATCATGCTGAAACAGATAATTTGCAATAATTGTCCGCAAAACTCCCATTGCTGTCCAAGCATAATGCTAATAAAAGGCCTTGAGACTGAAGAGAGACCTATCATCAACGGGAATATTATAAAAGCAGACAATTTTAGGAATTTACGGTAAATTCCGGCAAGGCGGGCGTCATCATTTTGTATCTCGCAAAGCACGGGATAGGTTACACGCTGGATTATTCCGGTAAGATTGGACGAAGGGAACTCAGAGAACTGATGTGCGCGAGTATAATGTCCCAGGTTTGAGGCACTGAAAAGCTTGCCTATAACAATGGGATAGATGTTGCGATAAATGGTATCGAGCAGTCCTGATGCAAGGAGCTTCGAGCCAAAGGCGAACAATTCGTGAAATGATTGCCAAGAATATATCAATCGTGGTCTCCACTTTGACAACAGCCATAACAGACTTGTATTTATACCGAGATTAAGCAACTGTTGTGTAACCAGCGACCATACGCCGAATCCATGGTAAGCCATTGTTATGCCTACTACGCCCGAAGTTACAGCGGCAGTCAAGGCGGCCTTGGCTTGGGTCTTGAAGTCAATCTTGATCGTAAGAAGCGCACGCTGTACAACTGCCAAAGAATTGAAAATTATGCTGATACATACGACGCGCATTACAGGGCAAAGCTGTGGCGTATTATAGAAATCTGCAACAAACGGGGCAGAAATGTACAATATAAAGTAAAGCAAGCCACTGACGACAATATTGAAATAGAATACAGTGTTGTTGTCAGTCTCAGTCCTATTCTGTTTACGTATCAATGCTTGCGAAAAGCCGCTGTCAATCAACGACTGCGCCACAGCAATGAAAATGGCCAGCATACCGATGATTCCATAATCATGCGGTGTAAGCAACCTTGCCATCACAATCATAATCAGGAACTGTACGCCTTGAACGGAAAAGCGCTCGATTGTGCTCCAAAGTACACCTTTGGCTGCTTTCTGTTTTAAAGAATCTGGCATAATTTATTAATTTGATATTAACCAGCCGTTTTCTAACAGTTTTAATTGTTGAAAAATGTCATGAATTTCAACGAGAATACCTTTCGAAGTATTCTATTCCACTTTTTAGGCCAAGAGGAATAAAATCATTACACATCCAATCCATATCTGAGTCTTCAGAGTAATTTTCGATATGCTCTTTTTGAAATTGTAACATTTCAATAAAGAATCTGCAGAAAATATCTGTATGAATGCCAAACGTCACTTTAATGTTTTCGTCATAAACACCAAAGAGATTTATACCAACACTGTCATCTTCTTGTTTCTCGTAACCTAATAAAGTATAGGTTTCAGACTTTGCTGAATGCGCTATTTCCGATAACATTCCATACATCACACCTCCATTTTCTATCTTACTAATTTGAGGAACTTTCTTCTTTTTAATTGCTATTTTAAGCTCGTCCATATTTTCAGTTTCCTTGTAACGTGCTAATAACTCCAATTGTTTTCGCACTAAAGTTGCTGCTTCTATGTTTTCACAATAATGTAACAGTTCATCTATCATCATATGGGTTCTAATAAAAGAAACTATTAAAGGTAATCGATGTTGGTCTTTCTCCCCAGTCACATTTATTTGTCCTAAACGTTCAAATAAACTGCATAGGTATTTTTCCATTTCATTCATTAGTAATATTCCGTTAGGAATAGCCTTATCAAATTCAATGCATGCGCTATTGCGGCATTGTTTGTGAATTTCTTTAAGACTCATAATAACTACAAACAATCAGTCTCTTCTAAAAATATCCCGTGTATAGACTTTCCCCTTCACATCATCCAGACAAGCATCCCCTGAAGGGGAAGACGGCACGGACTCCGATGGTGGACCCGAGGGAACACCATCCACCTGAACTTCCACTATTTTTTTGCGGGTATCCTTGTACCATTTGTGAAAAATGTTATATGGAACATTGTTCTGTAAACAGAATGTCTGGACTGACATTCCGAGAGGCACCGCCTCGGTTTGATACTGAAAGTAGAATCTTTCAAGGTCTTCACTGCTTAGCATAATTCGTAAGTTTTAGTTCGCAGCGAAGATATATATTTCATTTTTGAGCCCTAATTTGAGTGCTTACCACAGATTTACAAACAAGACTGGTAGATCACCCTTTATGGCAGTTTCACTACTACCTTGTTTCCGGATACCTTTGTTCCTGTGACATCGCCTTTCATGCTGATTTCTATATCAGAGTATTGCGGTTCAATCATCATTGTGCCGTCAATGGCAATGACACCCCACTGGCTGTAATTCTTCTCCACGGCGCAATACCGGCCTATGGGAGGCCTGACATTGCGGTATATCGGAGGAATGGTGATACGCTCACCGACTTTCAGCCCCCATTTCATCCCTGAACGGAACGGAACAGCCTCGCCTGACTTTTCCAGAAGCAGCCGCCTTTTTTTCATTTTCTCGGATTCCGCCATATTCCGTATCTCCCTCGCATGCTTTGCCAGTCGCTCCATCGCGGCCAAACATTTCTCTCCCTCCTCTGCCGGGAAGTGACATCCGATGTATTTTTTTTCCCCACAGTCTGTCACATGATAGTATTTCCCTCCGATGTCCGTCACGATGATGCTTCCATCCACCAACCATCGGCATATCCAATAGTAACTGTCATGATCACCACCGAGGAGACAGGCATATCCCCATGGAAAACCAGCCATATGAGGATCGTCAATATAGCATTGGACGGAAGCATTATAATCAAAAATCGCCACATAGAACTTGTGGTCATAAATATAGCCGCCACTCAGGTTCAGTTTGCTTGCATACAGATTTTTTGTACGGCTGTAATACATGCGACCGACTTTCAACATCTCCACATCCCCGAAACGCTTCACCTCGGGTTTTTCCCTGTATGACCGCAGGTTGTAAAGATCTATATAATCAGATCTGCCGTTCGGTTTCTGCACGGTCAGGAAATTGTTTCTCATGAATTTCATGGACTGGCAATACCCTTCCTTCCTTATAATCTCACCACAGGCGTTTACCAGTCCGCAGTTCTTGTCCGAGAGCCTCACCGCTGCCATGTCATGCCGGATATCGAAGACTGTGACGAATACCGGGGCCGTAATCTTATTTCTTCCCCGGCACAGCCCCCATAACCCGCTGTTCTTGTCGTGCCATGCTCTAAGTTCCGGCCTCTTGCAGGGATTAGGAGTTTTTTGCAAAGCTATAGCGGAAAGCAGCCTGTCATGGGAAACGATCATTTCCATACCGAAGTCCTGACATGAATCTTCCGCGGTGACAGTTTCCGGACTTGTTCCGTTTCCATGCCGGACGGTCCGTATTCCCCTTCCAGCCATATCCCCACGGAACATCGCTTCCCAGTCCCATGCCATGGTGGGCAGACCGAACACACGGTAAAGCCCCACGTTGTCTATCAGCACACATGTTTCCTTACCGGTTGATTTTCTCAGTCCGCGCCCGGCCTGTTGCAGATATTTGGCCAGCGAGAGTGTCGGGCGCGCCATCTGCACGAACTCCACATCGGGGCAGTCAAATCCCTCGCTGAAAACGTCCACATTTACCAGTACCCTTATTCTGCCTGTCTTGAAATCCTCCACCATCCGTCCGCGTTCAGCAGCCGGTGTGTGACTGTCTATGGCTGCGGCGTCCAGTCCTTTTCCACTGTAATACGCCGCGATGTTCCGCGCATGGTCGATACTGACGGCATAGACGATCCCCTTCTTCCCGTCCGCATACTCCAGAACGCTCCGGTATAACCGTTCGATGCTTGTGTGGCGATTCAGTACATCATTCATCTCCCTTATCTGATAATCACCGTCGGCACCGCGTTTTTCCAGCGAGTCTATTAACCGTTGCTCCCTGCTATTTGCACGTATCGAGACATAATCAAATGACGACAGCCATCCTTTCCTTATAAACTCCGCCACACTCCACGAGCATACCAGCGAGTCGAAAAGGTCTGTGAATCCAGAACGTCCCATCCGACAGGGAGTGGCGGTAAGTCCGAGAAATTTTGCTTCCGGACACCAGTTCCACAGCATCCGGTAAGTCCTTGCCTGCGCATGGTGCGCCTCGTCAATGATGACCAGTTCCGGTTTTTCCACCACATCATCGTAATGCCGTGTGAGCCATTGTATGGACATCACCCTGATGCACCCGTCAGTCAGACTTGTCCCGTATTTTGCAACGGTCTCTTCAATCTGCGCCACAAGCTCCCTGCGGTGTGCGACGATCCAGACCGTCCTCTTTCCATCAGTGAGGAAACTGCTTACCACCGCCGCCAATACATGGGTCTTGCCGGTACCTGTGGGCATCTGCACCATCACGCTGCGATGCGTTAGCCACTCCTCCGAGAGACGGCGCATGATGTCTTTCTGATAGTCATGCAGACATACGGTTTTTGCCATATCGTTTTCGATTAAAGCTCCGGGAACAAGCGCTCTCGTTCCCGAAGCTCCCCCTGCACTTTTCACAAAGGACAAGGGTTCTGATCTAACATTAGTGCCGGCTATGTTCCATTTCCGGCCGGCAGACGGAAATAACAGGCTGCAAAAACAAAGTTTTTTAACTGCTAAATTACTAAGGACCCTCATCGAGAAGGATCGTTAAGAACAGCCCGTTTTACTAATAGGCATTCTTCTCGCCACGGAAGACATTCGCCACCGTCCTGTACATGATGTAAAGGTCCAGACCGAAGCTCCAGTGCTCCAAATACCAGATATCACCACGGATACGGCCCTCCATGTCTTTTAGTTCCTTCGTTTCCCCACGGAAACCCGTAACCTGGCTCCATCCCGTTATACCCGGTTTCACAAAATGCCGCACCATATATTTATTGATCAGCCTTGAATATTCCTGCGTATGGAGAAGCATGTGAGGACGAGGCCCCACGATACTCATATCCCCCAACAGCACATTGATAAACTGGGGCAGTTCATCTATATTCGTCTTACGCATTATATTGCCCCAGCGCGTCTTGCGGGGATCATGCTCCGTGGCCTGTATCCTGTCGGCATCTGCATTTACTTTCATACTGCGGAACTTGTAACAATAAAACTCCCTGCCGTTCAGCCCGTTCCGTTTCTGGCGGAAGAACAGCGGGCCGGGCATGGTCAATCCGGTCACTATCGCCACCACAATCAGAATAACCGGAAAAAACGTACAAAGGAACACCGATGAGACTACTATGTCAAAGGTTCTTTTCAGCAGGCGGTTCCCCGGCCAACTTAAGGGATCGGGGCGAAGGCCCAGGTAAGGGACGTTCCCCATGATGTTGAACGACATACGGTGGTGGAGATAATTGCGCACATTGGGCACACTGAAGAAATGTACCAGATGGTTCTCGCAGTAATCAATCAGAGAAACGATGACCTCTCTGTCTTTTGAGGGCAGGCAGCAGAACAGGTAATGTACATAATCATGTTTCTCCAGATATTCCTGTACCTGCGCCGGCTGGCCCAAATACGGACATTCTACCGGGAAAGCAGGATTCGCCTGACCGTCAAAATAGCCCACGACCGAATAACCTGTATCTTCATTGCCCGACATCTCATGGTAGATTTCCAGGTTGTTGTCCGTACTTCCTACCAGTACTACAAAACGCGTATGTTTCTTGCTCATACGGTAAAGCCTGATGAGAAGACGAAGAGTGAAACGGAACGAAACAAGACACAGAAACAGGAGGAAAAGGTACTCCAGCATGAACAGGGAGGTTATATCCGCATACTTTCCTACAGAAAGGACCAGACCGCCCAGGAGGACAAACAGGAACATATTCTCGAACACACGTTTCCATATCTGAAGGGAATGCACTTTCCTCCGGTGAAGCACTACTTCTGAATGGATGGCGCAAAGGGCGTAACATAACATCAGTGTAAGCATGACTTGCAGAACGGTGGTTCCACCAACCTGCAGGCTATCCCACTGCATCTCATTGGACAGCTTGCTGAAAAGCAGGAATAGCAGACCGCAAAGAAAGGTCTCGGTGACAATCACAAAGGTCTCGATCAAGTGGTTGTAGGATGCTAATTTGTCTTTCATGGTAGGTTGTTATTATCAGATCACATTATAAAAGTGATCTCCTGTTATTTTTTCATACCATATCCATAGCCGTAACCATATTTGTGCCCATATCCATAGCCATATTTATGACCATACCCATAGCCACTCTTTCTTGAATTCAAATCAATACAATTAATAACCGTAGCCAATTTATCGAATTTCTTCTGATCCCGCAGCACATTAATATACTGATACCCCAACTTCGGAGTTACATCTGCACGACACACATACACGCACATATCAGCCACACGACTGGCAATAGCAGTATCGGTCACAATAGCAATAGGAGCCGTATCAAGAATAATGTAATCGTAACGCTCTTTCAATTTCTCTATTGCATCTTCCAGTACCGTACGCGCCATCAACTCTGTAGGATTGGGAGGAATAGGACCACCCGGAAGAATATCAAGATTAGGACTTACATCCGAATGTTGTATCATATCAAAAAGATTGGTATGCTCGGGGTCAGCCAGATAATTGGTAATACCTTCCGTGCGATGGGACAGATTAAAGACCTTATTCAGCCCCGGCTTGCGGATATCCAAACCCACAATAACAACTTTCTTACCCATATAGGCCAGACTGACTGCCGTATTTCCAGCAATAAAAGACTTGCCTTCACCCGGCTGTGTGGATGTAAAAAGCACCACTTTCTGACTGGCACCAAGCATGAACAACATATTGGTACGCAGACCACGAAAAGCCTCCTCCATCATACCGTTCTGATTCTCCTGAACCACAATGGCACCTTTTTCGGGCTTCTTACTTAAAGGAAGCTCACCCAAAATAGGAACATCCGTTATCTTCTCCACATCCTCGGCATTCTCTATCTTATATTTTAATAAATCCTTCAAATAAATAAGACCTACAGGAATACCCATACCCAATACAAGAGCAGTCAGCATAACAAGCATCTTCTTAGGAGAAACCGGCTTTTTACTAGGAAGAGCAGCTTTGATGATACGTCCGTTATTAGCAGTGGATGCCAGGGTTATTGCGTTTTCTTCACGCTTCTGAAGCAACATAATGTAAAGGGTCGCCTTGATTTCCTGCTGGCGGGAGATAGTAAGAAATTCTTTCTCCTGCTGCGGCGCACTGCTGATCCTGCCTTCAAACTTCCGTGCCTGACGTTCAAGGTTGGACTGCGCTATCTGCAACCCTCTCAGTACACTGTTCACGGTAGTCTGCACATTGTGCCGCATGGACTCGATGCCCGTATTGATATTGATTACCGCAGGATTGTTTTCGGAAGAGGTACGGAGCAAACGCTTGCGTTCGATCAGCATCGTGTTATATTGGTTGATGATAGAACCCAAATTCTGGTCCTGCAACCCTACATTGGCGGGAATCACCTCGTTTGCATTCTTCGGGTTGTTCACGTAGTTACGCAAGGACTCCACCAGTTTCAACTGGGTGGCATTCTCGGTCAGCTGCTGTTCATATTTCGAACTCTCTTCCAAAGCCAGACGGGCATCGCTGGTCAAATCGGTCAATCCGGAGCGTTGCTTGAAATCGGCAAGTTCCGTTTCAGCAGTACCTAACTCCCGATTGATAATGCCAATACGCTCGTCTATAAACTCTGCGGATTTTTGAGCCACTTCATTCTTCTCGTCATTCGCGTCCAGATTATAAAAGTCAACCAGACAATTGATAAAATCGATACCGCGCTGCTTTACCGTATTCTGCAAGCTGATGGCAGCAATTGTGGTAGTCTTCGAAGTGGGTTCCACTGACAAATTCTCTACATAACTTTCCGTCACATCTGTAGGAGAATTAACGTATGCCACCAGATTCATATCTTCTTCCAAAGGTGGGACCGAGTCGTTCTTTGTAAAACTGAAAACTCCTACTGGAGTGGGGAAAACAGCCGGAATACTGTCAAAACTTACCTCAGTCTCCTGCTTCTCCTCGTCAAACATATATTCCACCTTCACATCCAATTTTCCATTCATGGTGTATTTTAGATGAAGCTTGGCTCCTTCTTCCAGATTGTCTGCCTCTTCAGGAGTCATATAAACTTTTACCGGAGTGGACTTATATAAAGGAGTGTTATAGCCGAACATACGTTCCTCGGCCACTGAAATATACAAATTCAAATGATTCACCACCTTTTTAATCAAGGTTCTTGACTTCAGGATTTCCACCTCATTGTCAAAATTGTTAGTCATGGAGAACATACCCAGATCCTGAAGGGCTCCCATAGGATTATTACTGCTTCCACCTTTCTTGTCACCTTCTTTGATGAGTACGGCCGCATCAACATTATAGACAGGAGCTTGATAACGGAGATAGATGAAAGCAGATATAATACAAACCAGCACACTGGCTACAAACCACGGCCAATAGGCAAAGTATTTAAAAAACAAGGCATAAAGATCAACGTTCTCCTCACGTTGCTCGGTACCCGAAGGGGTGTTCTTCTGTTCGTCAGTCATATCAACAGTTTGTAATCAACAATTATATTTATGAGTTTTATTTCAAGATGGTTGCCAGAAGGCTTGCAAGAGATACCAAAATGGATGTAGCACTGATCCATATGCTGGTGCTGCTGCCAATGTCCGAGTTCTTGGCTTTTGTCTTATTGGGCGTTACATAGATGATATCGTTCTGGCGCAGGTAGTAATAGGGAGATACAACCAGCTCTGCATTATTAAGATTCAAATTGATAATCTCACGCTTGCCTTTTGCATCCTCACGAATCAGTTTCACATTGTCACGGACGCCATAAACGGTCATATCTCCCGCCATGGCAAGGGCTTCAAGGATATTTACCTTTTCATTTCCTACGGTAAAAGTACCCGGACGGTTCACCTCTCCCAATACCGAAATTTTGTAATTTGCCATACGGACTGTAACGATAGGACTCTCTTTCAGATAGGGCTGCAATTGCTCACGGATCAAATCTTCCGCCTCGTTTTTCGTAAGGCCGCCTACCTTCAGACGACCGATAACGGGGAAATCTATCTCACCCTTGTTATTTACCAGGTATTGCTGGAGAGTGGGTTGTGTGGTAGTATTAATATTGGTCAGGGCTGCATTCAGAGGAGTCTGTACCGTCAGGTTAAAAGGAGCGGCAGCCTGAGGATCACTCGTGTTCACAGTTATACTCAGCAAATCTTTCGGCATAATCTTTGCATCATAAAGGGGAAGATCTTCCCTGTAACTGTTCACTACCTCGGGATTCTGCATGTAAGGTACATTTTTATAGGAGGTGCAGCCTGCCAACAAGGCGGATGCCACAACAAACAATAATAGTTTCTTTAAAGTCTTCATATCAGTTTTTTCATTTATTATTCAATCATCTGCCAAACAGGCGCGAGAAAAGACCTCTGCCGTGATTCTCCGAAACAGGAGATTCACCGGCACTACGTATCAAATCCGAAAAAGTGGTTCCGTCATGAATCATTCCATAAATAGTACCCCAATCGGGAAGGCCTCCCAAGTTGCGGTCATCTATAAAAAGATCGGCTTTGAGCTTGCGTGAGTAATGATTGTTACGCCCTTTCTCCTCCTCCGGATAGTCGCGATTCACGGCATAAAATTCAAGACCGCGATCACGGCAAAAGGCAAGAGCCTCGTCAAGCAGACGCCCTTCACGCACTGTCCATAGAATCAACCTGTGATGTTCGTCACGCAATTTTTTCAATGTCTCAATGGCAAACGGCAACTCCCTGCCGATTGCCGGATACTTGTGCTCAACAATAGTACCGTCAAAGTCTACTGCTATGGTCATTGTATGTATTATTTCTTGTAAATTATATAAATTATAATTGCTCAAATTACTCTGTCTTATTTAAATTTAGGAAGATATGTCATTGATGTTAATTTTAGTAAGATTATGCGTCAACAATCATGGAAATAACAAGTGAGCGTCATATTCCTTGTTGCCGGACATCAGCTGCTTCATTGTAGTTGAGACATATTCCTCCACGTTAAGTCCTACATTTTGCAAGTTTCAAAGAGTGCTCAAAAAGTCAATGCCGTTTCCACACTTTTCTGTTAGTATTAAATTACCGTATAATATACTATATTAAATAAGTAAATATTTCACAAAAAACATTATCAAATCCAATTGGCTTTAACTATCAACATATGGCTGCCTGAATAGAATCGACCGTTTCAAATAAAGAAGGAGCGGAAAGATTGGAAATGAAAGCCACAGGCAGTTCTGTCAGATAAGTTGTATATATTCAGGAGCGACCTCCACTCCTACGGCAAGAAATCCCTCCAGTTCGACGAGCAGGCGTTTGACTTTGGAGCCCCGTGTCGTGAGCAGGCTCCCCTCGTATCCGCTGAGCGGTCCGCCCTCGATGCGGATCTTACGCCCGTACATGGCTGGGATAATCTCTTCCGGCAGGTAATACTTGGGGGATTCAGTGGCGTTCACGGCACGGATGAAATGCTCCATGTTCCTATCAGCTACCGTCATTGGCTCGCGCCACGTGCCACGCAGCCAGCGATATTGGAGGGTAGGTGTCTTTTCCACGACGGTGTCAAGGTTGTTTTGTGTTTCATGCACGAAGAGCAAGTCCTGTATGAAGGGCACTTCCTCACGGATACGCATTCCCTTGCGGGTGACCAAGTGCCATTTCATAGGAACGAAGACCTCCATCTTCATTCCTTCCAGCAGCTTATAAGCGGGTACTTTGGCGTTTGCCCTTTTCAAGTCGCGCATTACGTACCACCTCATTCCTTTTTCGATCCTTGTAAATGCCGCCATTTCGCTTCAGGACATATTTATCAATCCTGCAAGATTGTGAATATTTCTATCAATCAGGCAGTTATAAATACAGTTCGTAAAAGTTCGGGATTTCTCCCTGTTCTTGTTCCATTGCTTCATTCCCGATCAGAAATCTGCATCTGTTTGCCATTATATCTGGCGGATTTTCAGGTGCGTTTGCACCTGCTTCTGTTGCACTTCTCTTTATAAGAGATGAATAACCGGATGCAAAATTACGAAAAATATTGAGAATAACCACAAAATGAGTAAAAAAATAACAATGGGACACGAGCCGATCCTTAAAACCGCAAAACGGATTGTTGAGCGAACTGCTTTTTAGAAGAAGGCAAAGTATTTATTATCAGACTGTTTTATTCATATATGTCGCATAGTTCATCTCTTATAAAGAGATCATAATTTTTGCTTAACATTTTATCATCCCTGAACATTCTTACATCCAAGATTATTCCTTGAACAAGTATTCCTTATTCAGGATTTTTTTTTCACTTCTCTCGAAAAGAAAGCGTCTGTCCGCTCGATATGTTTGTTATTCCCTGCATAAGGAATTTAAAATCAATCTGTTCGCCTTATCAATGGTGGCAGTGTCCAATGTGGTCAGATAGATCCTCGTTGTGTTTTCCGAATCATGTCCCATACCTTCGCTGATTACGGAAATCGGAATATTCTTACTCCGGGCCGCACTGGCCCAGGAATGACGGGCGACGTAATGGGTCAGGGGGACGGACAAGCCCAGTTCTTTTCCGATAGCTTTCAAATATCTGTTGATACGATGGGATGCGTTGATATATTGCTTTCTCTCGTCCATGCCCGGCCTGGCGATAATGGGAAGAAGGTACGGGGAGCCGGGAATATTGTAACGGTCCACGATCTCCTGCATGCACGGCTCCCATTTTACAAAAAGTTGTTGACCGGTTTTTTTCCGCCGGTATGAGAGGATGCCGTTGTCGAGATCCTTCTTTTTCAGAAACACCATATCGATCATGGACATCCCCCTTGTGTAAAAACTGAGAAGCAGCATGTCCCTTGCAAACCTCTTGGCCGGATGAAGTGACAGGTCCAATGTCATGAGCTGTTTTATCGCACGCAGGGGAACGGCCCGCTTCGTCGTTCTCTCGACTCCCGTATAGACATGTCTGAAGGGGAAACGCTGGATAACGAGTTCTTTCTCCACGGCACGGTTATATACCGCCCGCAGGTTGCGCATGTAAAAAGAGATGGTATTCATGGAAACCCCGCCTGATTTCAGCCACGCCTCGTATGCGATCATCAGGTCGGAATCCATATCACAGGGCGGTATGTCCCTTCCCTCCATGAAACGCATGAAACTGTTAAGGGTAGAGGTGTAGGTCTCGCTTGTCCGTATCTTGCCCAGGCGTTTCAGACCGTTGGTGACCTCCCGCATAAATACGGAAAAAGACAGCCCGCAATGTCCATCGTAAAAGGCAGAGGTTACATCATCGGCGGTGAAAGTACCTCCCTTCCGTTCCAGAGCTGTGATGACATTCTCCAGACGGTCGGTATCTTCCGCTATTTTTTTATCCAATAGCAATAGATATTGTCGTCTGTCCTCATCGGATGACGCGATGACAATCCGGGAATGCCGCTTGCTCCATTCGGCAGGAAACAGCTTGCAAGAGGTGTTGATCTGCCTTGCCACACGTCCGTGAATCACTTGATAATAAACCGTACCCTCTCTGCCGTCCACAGAAGAAGGTCTGAATTTAATTTTTACTGTAGCCATAAACTCTCTGATTTAAAATTATACAGAATGCAAAATTATCAAAAGGTGGTAGCCCGTCTTTTGCTGGCGAGCCATGCGGTTATGTACCATCCGGTAAAATACCGTTCCTTGTCAGCCATCGGCTGCCGACGATCGGAATTTGACTTTCACCCTTGCCATATCATCTCCGCCTTTTTGAATTTCTGCCCCTGATCGAGTCGGCCTTGTTTCCCAGCTCCCTTGCCGCACGCTCCTTTAACCGTGCCTGCTCGGCAAGGATGGCTTGCCTGTGTACCGCTTCCTCGTAGGCTTCCACATCCTTGCGCATTTGGTTTATCTTGCCGTTGTCACGGTTGAATCCGAAAATATTTTCCAGTCCGGAGATATTTTCAGGCGATGCTTCGCCCTTCATCCTGATGTAGCGGTATTTCAGGTCGTTGTCGGCACGGTCGTAGTCCGGCTGTCTGGCCGCATGGAGGGCGACTGCCAGAACTGTGACCATCGCGAACATCCCGGTGAAAGTCCAAAGTATACCTTTGGACTCGATGCTGACAGTATGGCGGTGCTCGTTGCGGATCTTTGCATTGTCACCGGCTGTCTTCAGCAGGGCCTTGATCTCCTCCGAGGTCTGCTCCCCGGTTTTTCTTATCCCGGCCAGGATTTCAGCGGTCCTGTCCGGCAACGGGTTCCTGCCGGACACGTCCTGTATGCTTTTGCTGACGGCGAGGAGCGTTCCGGCATATTGGCTGAACGATTTCCGGATTCCGTTCAAATCCCGTTCAAGCCCGTCCCTGATTTCCCGTAACATGGCAATTCCGGTCTCACCGCCCGTTACCGCGTTATTTTTATCTACCGGGGCGGATGATAATATCTCCACTTTCTTCTCGATCCTTTCAAGACATCCGTAGATGCCTTCCAGATAATTTTCCTCTTTCATCTTTCAAAGTTTTTTCGTTATACATATGGTTCACAAATTCCTTCCCTTCCTACGCTTCTTCTTTTTCCGCAGGCATTCCGCCTCTTTCTCGTCCTCCGTCGGTGCCACCGACGGCATGAACACGCCACCCGTACCGGTGACTTCGACCAGGTTGTCAATAACCGTACCATGACTTTGTTCATGGTACGGTTGCTTTCGGGAAACGTCATTTTCCAGGGATGTGACATGGTTACGGTCCAATGCCGCATCCAGCCTTGACCAGCTGAAACTGCGGTCAATCCCACTTCCCTTGAATGACAGACCGTCCTTGATAAAGCGGATGCCCTGCACTTCATTAGTGTTTCCCTTGTACTTGAATTCCATTTCCACGCCCATTTTTAAGAGCTTATTTTGAAATTCCTTCCATGTATTTGCACTCCTTAAAGCTTCCTTGACCGCACGGTATATCTCGTATTTCACCCTCTCGGAAGCGTGCAGCTTTTCCGTTTTAACGGACTGTTTGCCTTCGGAATAGGTGAGTGAATATTTGTCCTTGAGCATTTTTGTCACCCTTTCGTTACGCCTGAAATCGTTGCTGTCGGAAATCACCTTCCCGTCAAAGTCCACCCGGTTGAAGACGATGTGGCAGTGCGGGTTGTCCGTCCCGTGATGCCTCACCACGATGAACTGCGTGTTCCGTATCCCCATCAGCTCCAGGTATTCCTCCGCCAGACTTGCCATGAACGCGTCGGTCAGCCTCGGTGCGTCCTCCGGCTTGAAGCTGAGCGCGATGTGCCCCACCGGCTTCGTCACGTCCGGATTCAGCAGGCATTGCCACCGGAAACTTCGCGCCATCTCTTCTGCCGTTCCCAGCAGCACGCCTTCCGAGGCGATGATTTTCGCGTCGTCCTTCTGCGTCACGTAACGTATACAGCCGCCGAACGAGCGGCCTTTTTTGATCTTTCCTATCATGAGGCTATCCTCCTTTAGGCCTGTAATCGTCCATGATCCGCTTCAGCTTTCCCAGCAGCCCGTCTATCAGCAGCCTTGTCCTGTAAAAGCCTGTCTGGTGCGAGAGCTTTGTCAGCTGGTTCAGGTTGTTCGCCATTCCCGCCAGGCTGCGCAGCAGTGCGTTCTCTTCAGACGTATGCCTTGCCGTAACGGTGGCCGCCAGTGCCGCCTCCCTGATATAGACCGCCAGGCTCCGGCCGGACTTCCCTGCCCTGAACCTGAGAGCCTCGTAGCTGACGGGGGAGAACTTCACTGTCACTCCCCTGGTCAGCTTCCGCGTCCTGCCCAGTGCCGGACGGCCGCGTCTTTTCTTCATCCCATTCACATCCGTTGTCATATGTTTTTTCTTTTTCGTTCGTACTTCTTTCATTCCAAAATCTGCGACCGGCGGGAGCGGATTTGCCCTCCCAACAACCGCCGGGCGTGGGGGAGTAAGGGTTTTCGGGAATCCGGAAACATACCCTTGCTCCCCCCACAGAAAAATCCCCCCGCATTTTCCACATTGAAGCGGGTACACAGGGGACGGTGCATACATCGGGTATACTCCACGCCCGGTAACAGGCTGTCAGATTTTTCTCCACTGCTCGATGTCCCCACGGTAGGCGGCAAGATGCTCCCTGGCAAGGTTCTCCAGCAGTCCGGAAACGCTCATGCCACGCCCGCCGAGCCTGCGGACGACGGCGTCCAGTTCGTCCCTCACATCCTCACTGACGAACACCGTCTTGCGGTTCCTGATCTTCGGGACGGTGAGGTATGTTTCCCGGTACTCCTCCAGCGAGGCCCTGCGCTGCCTGCCGCTCGTTCTTCTTCTCACGGGGTCTTCCGGTTCCGGCGGGGTGTCCTTTCTTCCCGCCTCCCCGGACACCTCCTCCGCATCAGTCCCGGATGGAATCACCGGTTCCGCATCCGTACCGGTGGATTCCCCCGGACCGGGTTCCATCATGAGTCTTTCCCACCACCCGTCGTGGCCGGGGCTAGGACTACGACCGTTCTTTCTGTCTGCGGTTTCGGATGCCGCCGTTTTCTTTCCTCTTGGTTTTTCAGTCGGTTCACTTTTCATTGTACATGGATTTTAGATGGTTGATACTGTGGGCACGGTCTACCCGTTTGCCCGGTTGTCGGAAGCAAATAAAACGATAATAACAAGTGCTGTGAAACGGACGGGTCCGATTGGCGGGGTTTGCCGCGTTATTCATATTGTTGGATCGGTCTGACGGTGATGACTTCACAAATATACGCACCGGAAATTCCCAAATTCCCCGGGAACGGATCTGAACGTAGTACTTCTTAGCTTACTGAAAAGTGATTAATCAACTTTACCAAAAATGCTGTTTTTAAATTTGCCTATTACATCTGAACGCTTGCTTACTGAAAGCAAATGAATGTTAAAATCAGATTCCAATGACATCTGATGACATATAATGACATCTGATGAAGGGCCGGAACCATATCCGGGAACAATCATTTACTTTGCGGATGAAACAAGTACGCATATGGTGTCAAAGGTAGTCATCCTGTCTTGAAATTCAGGATGTTCCGCCGGGATTCACTAAATTGCGGCACGGAATCCGGATCCGAAAAGAGAATGAAACAGATGTCAAACCTGAAATTACATTGATTATGGAAATAGTGAACATTGAGGCAAGGACCTTCGAGGCGATGCTCTCAGCCTTCCGGACGTTCGCGGACCGGCTGGACAACCTCTGCCGGCTGTACGGCGACATGGAGGAGAAGAAATGGCTGGACAACCAGGAGGTGTGCCTGCTGCTGAAGGTCAGCCCGAGAACCCTGCAGACCCTGCGTGACAACGGCACGCTGGCATATACACAGATCTGCCACAAGACTTATTACAAGCCTGGGGATGTGGAAAGTATCGTCCGGATAGTGGAAGAGCGCCGCAAGCGGGCTGAAAGCATGGGAAAATCAATTTGAGAAGCCATGGGAAACGAAAGGATGATACTTTCTCCCGACAGTCTGGCAGGCGGCTGGGAAAGTCTGGACGGCAGTCCCGATTTCTACATCTTCAGGGATTCCAGCGGGGACTACCGCCTGCTGGCCTACAGCCTTGACGCGGAGTACGGGCGTGGAAGCTTCTCGCTCTACAGGATAGACGGGGACGGGGAGGGATGCCATATCCGTATCGGTACGAAAGAGTGCCGGTTCATGTCGGAGGGATGCCCCCACACCCTCCATGTCATGGGGTGGGGCCGATATATGAGAAACTGAAAAAGTAAATGTCAAACCAACAAACAGATGAGATTTATGATGAACACCGATAACCGTCTGCTCACCCGTGAGAGCAGCGAGCATATAAGAGAGTTCTTCTCCACCGTCGAACGTCTCTCCGTTTCCATGGAGCGTCTCTTTGCCGGCAGGTCACCGGCGATGGCGGGCGAGAACTTCTATACGGACCGCGAACTGGCTGAAAAGCTGAAAGTGAGCCGCCGCAGCCTGCAACAGTACCGTGACAGCGGCCTGCTTGCCTTCACCCGGCTGGGCGGTAAGATACTGTACCGTTCTTCCGATATCGAGAAATTGCTTGACGGCTGCTACCGGGAGGCGAGAACCAGGCCGGAGGAACTTTAGAAATGTTCCGTACGGGATCGTGAATGAAGGGGCGGTCGGTTGTCATACCGATTGCCCCTTCGTTTTCTTTCCATCGGATGAACGACTTTAATTTGCTCATAAAGTATTTATACACAGAGTATTTCTCTTTATGAATTATGATCCGGTGACAACATTGGCATAACATGGCGGGACATGGAAACATTTTTCCGGTATGGCAATAAGATACGGGGATTCCATTATAAAAAAAGACCCTTATTTTATTATGTCATTATGTTATTCTGAAATTGGGGCGGGTCGTTCGTGTACCGGTGGAACGATCCATTCCCGTAATGGCGGCACATTCCGTACCGGTATCATTATCCTCCGGCAATGCCGTTTCCCGGTCTTTTCGGAGTGACCTTATGCCGGCCGGTGACAACCGCATGTCCGTGTGTAAACATGACGGCACATAAAAACAGGCACATCCTCCGGGCTTTTGTCCCGTCGGATGCGCCTGTCTCCGTCATGTCATATACAGCCGGACTCCTCCGGTCCATGCCTCTATCTCAGTATCGGGTTCGAGAGCAGTATCTTGTAATAGGCAACCCCGCCAATCTCTACCGGCATCCTCGCCATCATGAACTGCACGCTCTTCCTCTCCACCTTCGCCTGCCGCATGAGCCTCTGCACGATAAACCCCGCCGAGAACCTTGCGCATCTTTTGTCCTTCCAGACGATGAACCCCTCGCTGTCGTCGGCCCGGCAGATGTACCAGTCACCCGTCTCGTCGTCGTGGGCGAAGTTCACCCGTCCGCCGCCGAGGATTCCCAATTCGATTGACATCGTCTTTGACAGATAGACAGTCCCCCTGCTGTCAAGGTTGATGGTCCGCTTACCCTTGTATGTGACTTCCTGCGGACGGGAGTTTTCCCTGTTGTATACTATCAGTGCCATAATTGTCCTTCTTTTATCGGTTGAACTGTTTTCGTTTTTCAATACATGAAGCTTTCCACCGCCAGCATCCGGCTTCTCCATGCGAAACCGCTGTGGGTACGTACCGCGTCCACTATCCTGCATACTTTCTGCGATATGGCCGATGCCGAGATACCCATGCATTCCGCCAGCGCCTTGAACGAGAACTGCGCCTCATAGAACCTGAGCATGAACATCCGGTACTCCTCGTAGGAGAACTTCTGCCTTACGAAACGCAGTATGTCCTTACCCAGCCTCTCGCACCCGTTCAGGTCGTCCTCGGAAAGGAATTTTGCCTCCTCGCCACATCGGAGGAAGAAATCATCTTCAGGGTGTGCATACCGGTTCTCCCTTTTAATCTTTACCAGGGCCGCCTTTTTGTAGCATCCGATGAAATACGCGTCATAGTCCGTTATGTCCTTTCCGGGAA
>NZ_QTMC01000025.1:0-44822 GCF_003602965.1 Bacteroides sp. AF25-5LB | reverse complement strand
TTGCTCAGGTACTTAAAAAAAATATTTTATAATAGTGTTGCGGAATTAAGGTTATACATTCTTCATAATGCTCTATGCATTGTGTTGACAATTCTTTCAGTTGACGTTGACTTGTTTTAGTGTGTTCCATCCTTCGAACAAGAATTTGTCTGACCTTTTTATCAACGCCAAGTCCATAAAGCAATTCGAGATCTTTCTGGATATCATAAATAGAACCGGTGAACATAAGTGTACACTTATTTAACGGTGCATACTTCAACAAAGTCATTGTTCTTTCACGTTCAGATCTTGGTATGATAGCCTCCCTCTTACCTTGCATAGTGATGAGTGATAAATCTATACCAAAATTCGGAATAGAATTAAGGAAATCCAATTTGTCTTCTCTGATATATGCACCGGTAGTAACGGTTGTTATCTTTTTTGTCGGGAAATATTCCGATGCAATTTTGATAAAATCATATATCTGAGGATGAAGAAATGGGTCTGTATGAGGTGCGACCAATACACCAGCACCCAGCCTTACGTAGTTAACATTCGGGTTGATAAAAGCAAAACCTTTTATAAGGTCTTCCTTATCAATCATTGGAATCTTTGGATAGTGTCCCAAATAGGAATCTGTGTGCACTTTACAAAATACACACCCTATACCACAGTACTGGCTTAAGATCGGAATATTGCCGAATGTAGCAATCTCCATTCTGAATGCATCAAATTGTTCTTGATTAAGTACCATCTTACACTTTATTAATCCAACTTGTGTCGGGTTCTACATACTTTACCTTGTTTGAAAAGATTAGCTCCTTCCATTTAGTTCCACAATAGTTCCATGTTTGAAATTCTGGATGCTCATTCGCATACATTTTATAGTTTTCTATAGCATATGTACATAGAGAACACACGTCATTCTTAAAATTTTCTCTTATAAACATTGAAACATCTTTTGGAAATTCATGCAAAAAATATTTATGATTTGATTGTTTCGCCATTATACAAGGGAAACAAGGAGCTGTATATGAAAAACCATAGACGGTATAATGAATACCACAAATATTGATTCTATCGCAGATTTTATAGTCTGCGCCAATGTCTTCCGGAGATAATGTTATATTTCTGTGCTTTATATTCTTGATTGAATATATTTCGTTCTTAGTCAATGGCCTACCTTTGTCTTCTATCATTTGACCTACAATTTGTGGCGCAAATACAATGTATGGAGAACAATAAGCAGGAATAGGCAATGTACCGTTGGTCACAATATTGATATTAGAAATATAGCCTTCGTCTTTCAGTAATTCAAAAGCTTGAACCGCCGGCTCTAATATCTTTGACAATAATGGCTCGCCTCCAAGTATTCGGATGGTTTCTATACTTCCTTTACGAATCGATTTAATCTCACGACACAGATAGTCTATATGCCGCATATCCATATCCAAAGAATTCCTAACTATTGCATACTGATTCTCAGCATTACAAAGACGATTGCAATGTCGACAAATAAGATTGCAACGATGTGTAATATCCACTTCTATGATTAACTTTTCCATCATCGTAGTGCTGGTGCGATATATTCATTATACTTCTGTAATCCCTCAATTGAAAGTGGACAAGATAGTACTTTAACTAAATTGGGGCAATGTTTGCAAGGTAAATCAATAGAGGTATCTCTCCCTTCAAAAAGAAGTTCAACTAATGCCTTGAACCCCTCGCTTTCTGTCCATTGAGTCAAAGACCCATCTTTGACGTTTCCAAGACTTCTCCACTTATTAACACTACATCCAAGGATATCCCCATTCCAATTAATTTGTGGACTTGAGAAACAATGATAGCATGGAGCTTTATATTCGTGATTATGCTTCAGACGGTATTCATCACGGTCTGCTACTCCAAGACCACTTTCTCGTCTTACAAATTCCTTGTCTTTTACAGGTGAGAATTGGGAATAATTAAGTTTGGGATTAAAAGCCATGTTGTACTTCAAGCACAACTCTTTAACCTTTGGTAAATCCTGTTCGTTATGGCCGAATATCACGAATTGCCATGATAACTTAGGGTACTCTGAGTTATATCGTTCTTTATAATTGTTCAGTCGCTCGATATTTTGAAGTACATTACAGAGATTACCACCCACGCGATAAATTGAATATGTCTCTTGTGTTGCTCCATCAATAGAAATATTTAGATACTCAACTCTATATTTGACCAGTGCTTCCAATGCTTCTTCCGAAACATTGTTGAAATTAGTACCGTTTCCGCAATATAAAGTAACTCCTTTTCTGAAAGCATACTCTAAAATTTTGACAATATCCTTGTTCAGAAATATTTCTCCCCAATTGGACATTTCTATTCTTTTAATCTCCGGATTAGTGTCAATAAAATTTGAAAAATCCTCAAAAGAAAGTTGACCTTTTCCCACAATCCCTGCATGAGTGATTCCTTTGGACGTTGAACACTCGACACAATGTAATTGACAGATTGTGGATAAATCTATCGACGCTTCTGTTATCTTAGGTAATTTAATCATTTTGTCTAAAATATTGAATTGTTTTACATAAACCGTCTTTCAGACTAACTGTGGGTTTCCAACTTATGACTCTTTCCGCTTTAAGTATTGAAGGCTTGCGCTTCCTGGGATCGTCTTCTAATCCGCTTAAATGTACAACAGGAACGTCACTATGTGTCAATGTTTTAATTATTCCTGCCAATTCATTAATGGTGTGCTCTTCATACGGATTCCCAATATTGATAGGAGTATCGAAACGGACGTCAGATTTAATCAACTGCTTTACAGCTTTTATTAAATCATCAATGAACATAAAGCTTCTAGTCTGATCACCACTCCCATATATCTCTATGGATTCTGACTTAAGAGCCTTATTAATAAACTCCGGTATAGCCCGACCATCAGCAGAATTCATCTTCGGACCATAAGTGTTGAATATACGTATAATCCGAACATCCATCTTGTGTGTGCGAATATAGTCCATACAAAGAGTCTCAGCGGCTCTTTTACCTTCATCATAACATGCTCTAGGACCGGTACAACTTACGTTACCATTGTAGGTCTCTTCTAAGATGTCTACATTAGGATCTCCATAAATTTCACTTGTAGATGCTTGAATTAACATGGCATTTTGAGTAAGAGCATAATCCAAGAGATTTTTGGTTCCCAAAACGGATGTCATTAAGGTGTCTACTGGCTGTTTATAGTAAGCCTTTGGAGAGGCAATGCAAGCAAGATTAATGATGACATCAATTGCGATAGATATAATTCCTCCTAAATCACAGGTTCTAACATCTTCATTAACAAACGTATATGTACCGTCCTCTAAGTCTCTAATATTTGCAAGGCTCCCAGTACTCAGGTTATCAAGGATTACAACTTTGTGTCCATCTTTAATTAATGATGCACAAAGATTAGAACCGATAAAACCGGCTCCGCCAGCGACTAATATGTTCATACAGTGTTGCATTTTATATTAAATCTTTTAATTCAAGAGTACTTATGGTTCCTCTAATATTAAATTTGTCAAATATCGAATGATTGACAAGCTTAATTACAATGTCGTATCTCTGGATAAGTTCCGATTGATCTTTAATAAACAGGGATTCTATTTCCGGTGAAAGAAGAGATGTATCAATTATCGGGTCAAAGGCCATTATCGTAACCCCTTGGTCATGTAGTCTTTTAATTATTTCAATCGACTTTGAATTCCGGATATCGCTTATATTGGCTTTGTATGACGCTCCGAGTATAAGAATGGAACAATCTTTGTCGCCAATTAAATCGGAGATCTTTTTTATCACGATAAAAGTCTCATTCTCATTGATGCATCTTGCTGTTGACACCAACGGCAAATCTAATGATTTGGATTTAGCCCTTTCTATTAAATAATATGGGTCAATACCAATACAATGCCCACCAACTAAGCCGGGGTAAATAGATGCGAAATTCCATTTTGTTGAAGCACATCGAGTGACCTCGAATGAATCAATTCTCTCTTTTCCACAATAAAGGGAAAATTCATTGGCCAAGGCAATGAGGGTATCGCGTTGAACATTTTCATACATCTTAGCCGCCTCAGCCACTTTAATGCTTGAAGCTCGACAGAGCGGAGCCGATATAATCGACGAATAGAGTTTTTCAATTTTATTCAATACTTCTGAGGATGAGCCAGAAATAATCTTAGGTGTTATTGAAAGATGATGTATCTCCTCTCCGACATTAATTCTTTCAGGAGAATATCCAACCCCAAAATCTATGTTAAGCGTTAAACCAGAATACTCTTCAAGGATAGGAATACATATTTCATCAGTTGCACCAGGGAAAACAGTCGATTCAAATATAACCAAATCTCCTTTTTTAAGATTGCTTCCAACAACGAAACATGCGCTTTTTAATGGGAACAAGTCCGGCTCGTGCGACGACGTGACGCCTGTTGGAACACATATTACAAAAACATTACAATCTCTGATAGCGTTACTATTAGAAACAATAATGCTGTTCCTAATAGCTGCATTTATATTTTCCTCTTTCTCGCACCTCTTAGCATCAATACCACGAGAAAGCAGAGTTGTTCTCTCATTATCTGAATCAAACCCTACGCAATGATAGTGTTTTGAAAATAGGCAAAACAATGGCAACCCAACATAACCAAGACCTAATACAGCAATCTTGGGAATAAAAAATTGTTGTATATCTTCGTTTTTATTCTTATTCATGATACTTTTTTTATCTCATATACTTGAAATTAAGAATGACAAACACGCTATAAACTAAAGATGCAAGAAGTATACGATCTGTAATGAATTGCATTCATCAATCTTATCGTATACATTTATAGAATCCGAGCCGTTAATGTCATTTCCATTGTTGTATGGAAGTTCCACCGTTGATGAGTCGGCGAGGATCTATTTTCAAGACAGAAGCTATCTTGATAACCATCTCAAGTGATGGTTGCGCCGTGTTAGAGCACCATCGAGAAACAGTTGCTTCATTTTTTCCTAGTTGCTGTGCCAACCATTTACCAGTACGATTCTTTTCGGCTAAAACCACTTTTAATCGATTAATCATCTTATTATCAGTAACTACCTCCGATTTCATAGATTAATTTATTGATGTAATGTGCAAATTTACAACAAAATCCACAATCTTCATTCATTCCAGAGAATGTTTTCACAGATAGACGACATTCGAAAGTTGAATGATTACTTTACTTCCCATTGAGGCATCATAAATATGTAACACAAAACTTACAATGAGTTTTTAAGTTTCGCAAGTAAATTTTAGCCCACCAGATCAGAATCACCTACTTGTCGAAGACCAATTTCACTGCTTTGATTTGTTTGTCGTTTGATATTACCTATTCAGTCAGATCCATGGTATCATAGTTATATGAGCTATATAATCAACAATTAGAATTGGATTGATAATACTTCCCTTGTATTTGCAGGTGATATGCAGATGTTCCTCGGTGCAGCGTCCCGTATTGCCTGTAATCCCAACAACATCACCAGACAAAACAGCCTGCCCTTGTGATACAGAGATTTGAAACAGGTGGTAATAGCTGACGGTGAAGCTGCTGTGTTGTAACGTGACATACTTTCCGGAGACTTTGTCCTATCCTACCTTTCGCATTCTACAGTAAATCCTCAGTTAGGTTTGTATTTTCTGTTTGATTGGGTAAGGATAA
The DNA here is from genome assembly GCF_003602965.1 of Bacteroides sp. AF25-5LB. Lineage (NCBI taxonomy): Bacteria > Pseudomonadati > Bacteroidota > Bacteroidia > Bacteroidales > Bacteroidaceae > Bacteroides > Bacteroides sp. AF25-5LB. Next base: position 39,132 of record NZ_QTMC01000025.1, on the reverse strand, counting down.
AGTTGAAATGGGTTAATATGAAGTATATCGGATTGCGATAATAATATCTATAGTGCTAAAAAGTCGCCACTCTCTTTGCCCATTCAATGATTTTGGCTACTTTTGCGGTTGAGTTATTTGACAGTAAAACATAGCAAAACGCTGAAAATCGCACGGTTTCTTAGTCGTTACCGCTACTTTTCAAATAGCTTGCTAAAAGTTTATTCCTCAAATGGTTAAGTCAAATCATTGAAAATCTAAAATAGAAGATATGAACTTAGAAAAGATATAAGGCTGTAGGATTGTAGGATTTTTCCAAAAAAATGCAAGAATAAAAATAAAAAAACGCTATCTTTGTGAAATAATAAAGCGTTCTTCAGATTTGATGCAAAATATAACGAATATATGTAGTTCGCTCGTTTCTAAATCGTTACCTGTTCAAAATTATAAGAGCTTTAATTATTTGTTTTTCAATAGGAAAAGGAAAATTGAATGTCGTGCAACATGAGTGGTCAGCCGTTTGGCTATGCCGCATACATCAGCAATTTCTTTTAAATAGGCGTTCATGCGTTGATTACTGATTACAGGCAAAAGTACTCCTTTTTTTATGCACTCTACATTATCTTCATATTTCCTCAATATCCTTTGAGGAATGGATAAAACAGGAATATTACACATCTGATTGGTTTTCTGTCGTGCCTTGCGTATCCACAAAGCACCGTTATTGTCTTTTATTAGGTGTTCACGGCTTAACTGCTGCACATCCACGAAAGCAAGTGCAGTAAAACAGCAAAAGATAAAAATATCTCTTACCTGCTCCAGCCGTTTGATAGCAAATTCCTTGTTCATCAGAATATCCAGTTCTTCACGTGAGAGAAACTCTACATTTACTTCCTCCTGCTTGAAGTGGATGCCGTAAAACGGGTCTTTCTTTATCCAGTCATTAGCCAAAGCAATGCGAACAACCTTTTTCAAGTTCTTCAAATGTTTCAATGCGGAATTGTTTTGGCAATGCTTCTCCGTTTTCAGCCAAAAATCAAAATCACGGATAAATTGCCCGTCCAGTTCTGCCAACATTATATCATCACAGTGGTAACAACTGCGGATATATTCTTTCAGCCGGTTTATGGAAGTATCAAACTTGGTAACGGTGCTTTCTGTATATTCCTTGCCAATCAGGGCACGACATTTTTCGTTATGCTCTGCATACACCTCCAGCAAGCTACGCTGTACCTTATCCCGTCCGTAGAAACAATCCTTAATTGTATCAGCTGTTATTGGCTTGTTGTCTATTTCCAGTTCACGGTGTATCTGTAATACTTTGGCACGAACCGTATTAATATAGTAGTTTAGTTCAGTGGCTACACGGTCTTTTCCTTTGGAACATTCCTTTTTCTGATTCCATAAATCTACAGGAATGCTCCGTTTAATCATAACTTCGGCTACTCGTTTGTTTACGGTGATGCGCATGCAGATAGGAGCTTCACCGTTTTTCAGAAGTTTCGCTTTCTTGATGATGAACAATACGCTTAGTGTGTTTCTTTTCACTGCTCCCATAATTCTTTGATTTTTAAGTGGTACAAAATTAGTTTGCTACACTCAAAACCAGCTACGCAAAAAGCTGACAATCAAAGACAAATGCGTCAATTCGTGGGAACAAAAACGGCTTTCAAAAAGTCCCACGAATAAGCCACGTGAGAACTGCCTGAAACCGCTATTTTTTGCCGAAGCAGAGAAAAAGAAAAAGCTCTGAAATCCTTGAATTTCAGAGCTTTGCTTTCATTTGCTATTTGCTTTCGCGGTGCGTACGGGACTCGAACCCGTGACCCCATGCGTGACAGGCATGTATTCTAACCAACTGAACTAACGCACCATTATTTCATTTTTTTTGTAGCTATCTCTCTCGATTGCGGTTGCAAAGGTAGGCATTTCTTTGATATCTGCAATAGCTATGACGAATTTTTTTTCAAGCGTTTTGTGCTGTATTTGCTTTATATCCTCATATTGAGAAGATTGTAAAAATGAGAGAAAAGTAAATTTAACAACTGTTTAGAAATTTGTTTATGCACTGTTTTGTTCTTGATATGAAAATCTCTCCTGGAGAAAACGAAACATTTCGGAGCTTGTTTTAAACTTCTTGCTCGAAAAGTTCTTTGTTTTGCAATAAATCGTTATTTTTGCGAACTCAAAACGAGAATGTTGTAATTTGAAAAATGATAAAAAACATTTTAGGATGATGAAAACAGCCAAACTGTTGCTGCACTGCCCTGACAAACCTGGCATATTGGCAGAAGTAACAGACTTTATAACGGTGAACAAAGGTAATATTATCTATCTAGATCAGTATGTAGACCATGTAGAGAATATCTTTTTCATGCGTATAGAATGGGAATTGAAGGATTTTCTGGTACCTCAAGAAAAGATTGAAGATTATTTTGCCACCTTGTATGCACAGAAGTATGAGATGAATTTTCGTCTCTATTTCTCCGATACAAAACCGCGCATGGCTATCTTTGTCTCGAAGATGTCCCATTGCTTGTTCGACTTGCTGGCGCGTTATACTGCCGGTGAGTGGAACGTAGAGATACCTCTTATCATAAGCAATCATCCTGATTTGCAGCATGTGGCAGAGCGTTTCGGTATTCCTTTCCATCTTTTCCCCATCACCAAAGAGACAAAGGAAGAACAAGAGAAGAAGGAAATGGAGCTACTGGCAGAACATAAGATAACTTTCATAGTGCTGGCACGCTACATGCAGGTCATTTCCGAGCAAATGATAAATGCTTATCCTAATAGGATAATCAATATCCATCATTCTTTCCTTCCGGCATTTGTAGGAGCGAAGCCCTATCATGCTGCGTTTGAACGTGGAGTGAAGATTATTGGAGCCACCAGCCACTATGTTACCACAGAGTTGGATGCCGGTCCTATCATAGAGCAGGATGTGGTGCGTATTACACACAAGGACACTGTGCAAGATTTGGTGAACAAGGGCAAGGACTTGGAAAAGATTGTACTTTCCCGTGCTGTTCAGAAGCATATTGAACGCAAGGTGTTGGCATATAGGAATAAAACAGTAATATTTAATTAGTTGATAATTGATGGTGTGGAACCAGTCATTACCTTTCAATTATCACCTTTCAATTGTCAATTCTCAATAAAAAAATGAAGGTTGCAGTTATCAAATATAATGCAGGCAATATCCGTTCGGTGGATTATGCTTTGAAACGCCTGGGAGTAGAGGCAGTGATTACAGCGGATGAGGCTGTGTTACGTGCTGCCGATAAGGTTATCTTTCCCGGTGTGGGAGAGGCGGAAACCACTATGGACTTTTTGCGTGCCAGTGGTATGGATAGGTTGATAAAGGAATTACGCCAGCCGGTATTGGGCATTTGTCTGGGCATGCAGTTGATGTGCCGTCATTCTGAAGAGGGGGATGTGGATTGTCTGGGTATTTTTGATACTGATGTGAAACGTTTCATTTCTCAGAGGCACGAGGATAAAGTGCCTCATATGGGATGGAATACCATTGCTCGGATAAATAGTGGCCTTTTTAAAGGCTTTACTAAAGAAGAGTTTGTCTATTTCGTACATAGTTTCTATGTGCCTGTCAGTGATTGTACGGCAGCCGTGACGGATTATATTCATCCGTTCAGTGCCGCTTTGCATAAAGACAATTACTACGCCACACAGTTCCATCCGGAAAAGAGTGGAAGTGTGGGAGAGCGTATTTTGCGGAATTTCCTGGAACTGTAAATCGCCAAATCGTAAATGAAATGATAGAACTGATTCCCGCTATTGACATTATTGACGGAAAATGTGTACGCCTTTCCCAAGGCAATTATGACAGCAAGAAGGTGTACAATGAAAATCCCGTGGAAGTGGCCTTGGAACTGGAGGCTCATGGTATCCGCAGACTTCATGTGGTCGATTTGGACGGTGCGGTTTCCCATCATGTGGTAAACTACCGCACGTTGGAACAGATAGCTGTGCGTACGTCTCTTATTATAGATTTTGGAGGTGGGGTAAAGAGTGATGAAGATTTGGTGATAGCTTTTGAGAACGGTGCGCAGATGGTGACTGGCGGCAGCATTGCTGTGAAGAATCCCGAATTGTTCTGCAAATGGCTTCAAATGTATGGCTCTGAGAAAATTATTCTTGGCGCTGATGTGAAAGAGCATAAAATAGCCGTCAATGGTTGGAAGGATGAGAGTGGTTGCGAACTGTTTCCGTTCTTGAAAGACTATGTGGAGAAGGGGGTTCATAAGGTTATCTGTACTGATATCAGTTGTGATGGAATGCTGCAAGGACCATCGATAGCGCTGTATAAGGAGATATTGGAGCACCGCCCTGAACTCTATTTGATAGCCAGTGGAGGAGTAAGTTGTGCTGATGATATCCGCCAGCTGGAAACTGCCGGTATACCTGCCGTTATTTTCGGTAAGGCTCTGTACGAAGGTCGCATTACCTTCAAAGAGCTGGAAAACTTTGTTGGTTGAAAGGTGAAAATTGAAAATTAAAAATTAATCACTTATAACTCATAACTCAAACCGCCGTGTTAGCAAAAAGAATCATTCCTTGCCTCGACATAAAAGATGGGCAGACCGTGAAAGGTGTCAATTTTGTGAACCTCCGCCAGGCAGGTGACCCGGTAGAACTGGCGCGTGCTTATAGTGAGCAGGGTGCCGACGAACTGGTTTTTCTCGACATCACAGCCAGTTTTGAAGGTCGTAAGACTTTCACAGAATTGGTGAAACGCATAGCTGCGAATATCAGTATTCCTTTTACTGTAGGTGGAGGCATTCATGAACTGGGTGACGTGGATAGGCTACTGAATGCAGGTGCCGATAAAATCTCCATCAATTCCTCTGCTATCCGCCGTCCCGGATTGATAGACGAGATTGCGAAGAACTTCGGTTCGCAGGTTTGTGTACTGGCAGTTGATGCCAAACAGACTGAGAAGGGATGGTGGTGTTACTTGAACGGTGGCCGTGTGGAAACGGATAAGGAACTGTTTGCGTGGACAAAAGAAGCCCAGGAACGTGGTGCGGGCGAGATATTGTTCACTAGCATGAATCACGACGGTGTCAAGACTGGTTATGCCAATGAAGCGCTTTCCAGCCTTGCCGACAATTTGTCCATCCCTATCATTGCATCGGGGGGAGCAGGTGTCAAAGAGCATTTTCGTGATGTCTTTTTGCAGGGAAAAGCAGATGCTGCTCTGGCAGCCAGTGTTTTTCATTTCGGAGAAATCAAAATTCCCGAATTAAAATCGTACCTTTGTGCCCAAGGAATTGCGATGAGAGGATGAAGGTGAGTTTACGATTGGACGATTTACGATTTACGATTGGGATTACTCAAGCAAATCATAAGTCTCCAGTCACTTAAAATAATTCAATCGTAAATAGTAAATAGCTAAATCGTAAATAAAATGGATTTTGACAAGATGAACGGACTTGTTCCGGCGATTATACAAGATGCAGATACCGCTAAGGTGCTGATGCTTGGCTTTATGAATAAGGAGGCTTATGACAAGACGGTGGAAACCGGAAAGGTGACTTTCTTCAGTCGTACCAAGAACCGTCTTTGGACGAAAGGCGAGGAGAGTGGTAACTTCCTGAATGTGGTTTCCATGAAGGAAGACTGTGACCGGGATACGTTACTGGTGCAGGTACATCCCGTAGGCTCGGTTTGCCATACCGGTGCAGATACTTGCTGGGGTGAGAAGAACGAACAACCTGTTATGTTCTTGAAGCTTCTTCAGGATTTTATCTGTAAGCGTTATGATGAGATGCCCGAAGGTTCCTATACGACTAGTCTTTTCCAGTCCGGTGTCAACAAAATGGCACAGAAGGTAGGCGAAGAGGCTGTGGAAACTGTCATTGAGGCTTGCAACGGTACGGACGAACGCCTGATTTATGAAGGAGCTGATTTGTTGTATCACCTCATCGTGCTACTCACATCCAAAGGATACCGCATTGAAGACCTTGCGCGTGAATTGGAGGAACGTCACAGTGCGACGTGGAAGAAACACTAAACAATTAAAAATTAATAATTAAAAATTAACAATTAAAAATTAAAAATTAAAAATTAAAAATTAAAATAGGGGTGGGCGAGGCGCTGATAAGATATACGGACGTAGAGATACACCAGCAGGAGTTGTGCGTACTGAACGGTGTGAATTTGGAACTTCACAAAGGGGAGTTCGTGTACTTGGTAGGTAAAGTGGGTTCTGGCAAGACGAGCCTGCTCAAGACTTTCTATGGTGAACTGGATATTGCATCGGGCAAGGCTGAGGTATTGGGGTATGACATGCTCCATATTAAGCGTAAGCACATCCCACAGTTGCGCCGCAAACTGGGAATCGTATTCCAGGACTTCCAGTTGCTGACAGACCGTACGGTGTACGACAATCTTGAATTTGTTCTCCGTGCTACCGGTTGGAAGAGCAAAGGGGAGATTAAGGACAAAATAGAAGAGGTGCTGAACCTGGTGGGGATGAGCAACAAAGGGTATAAGTTGCCCAATGAACTGTCGGGCGGTGAGCAGCAGCGCATTGTGATTGCGCGTGCAGTTCTCAACTCTCCGGAGATAATCCTTGCGGATGAACCTACCGGAAACCTGGATTCGGAAACCGGACATGTTATTGCAGAGCTTCTGCACGGCATCAGTGAAGCCGGCGCACTGGTGGTGATGACCACGCACAACTTGCAGTTGCTGCGAGAGTTTCCCGGTAAGGTGTACCGGTGCGCAGACCACCTGATGACTGATGTTACGGCAGAATACGCCCCTACAATAACCAATGATTAGTAGTTATCTCTGACTACTGATTCTTATAAAGAACAGAAATTAACGATAGAGCTCCGTAGCTGCCTACTTGTAGCTCGTAGCTTGTAACTATAAACTAATTAATACAGAAACGAAAATGAAAGTTTTAAAGTTTGGAGGTACTTCAGTAGGTTCGGCTCAGCGAATGAAGGAAGTGGCCAAATTGATTACCGATGGTGAACGTAAGATTGTGGTTCTCTCTGCCATGTCGGGTACCACAAACACATTGGTTGAGATTTCGGACTATCTGTACAAGAAGAATCCGGAAGGTGCCAACGAGATTATCAACAAGCTGGAAAGTAAATATCGCCAGCACATTGATGAACTTTTTGCTACTCCGGAGTATAAACAGAAAGGCTTGGAGCTCATCAAATCTCATTTTGACTATATCCGTTCTTATACCAAAGACCTCTTCACTCTGTTTGAGGAGAAGGTGGTGTTGGCTCAGGGCGAGTTGATTTCCACCGCCATGATGAATTACTATCTGCAGGAATGCGGTGTGAAGTCTGTGTTGCTTCCGGCTTTAGAATACATGCGTACGGATAAGAATGCCGAACCCGATCCGGTCTATATCAAGGATAAGCTTCAGATTCAGCTGGAATTACATCCGGATGCTGAGATTTATATTACTCAGGGGTATATCTGCCGTAACGCCTACGGAGAGATAGACAATCTGCAGCGTGGCGGAAGCGACTATACGGCTTCGCTGATCGGTGCTGCCATCAACGCTTCTGAAATTCAGATTTGGACGGATATCGACGGCATGCACAACAATGATCCCCGTATTGTGGACAAAACTGCGCCGGTGCGTCATCTGCACTTCGAAGAGGCCGCAGAGCTGGCATATTTTGGTGCCAAGATTCTGCACCCCACCTGCATTCAGCCTGCCAAGTATGCCAATATTCCCGTCCGTCTGCTCAATACGATGGACCCCACTGCTCCGGGTACACTGATTTCTAACGATACGGAGAAGGGTAAGATTAAGGCGGTGGCTGCCAAGGACAACATTACGGCTATCAAGATAAAGTCCAGCCGCATGTTGCTTGCTCACGGATTCTTGCGTAAGGTTTTCGAGATATTCGAGAGCTACCAGACTTCCATTGATATGATTTGTACCTCAGAAGTGGGTGTGTCCGTATCTATCGACAATGTGAAGCATCTTAATGAAATTCTGGATGACTTGAAGAAGTATGGTACAGTGACGGTGGACAAGGACATGTGTATCATCTGTGTGGTGGGCGATCTCGAATGGGAGAACGTCGGTTTCGAAGCCAAGGCATTGGATGCCATGCGCGACATACCGGTACGTATGATTTCTTTCGGTGGTAGCAACTATAATATTTCTTTCCTCATCCGAGAGTGTGACAAGAAAGTGGCGTTGCAGTCACTCAGCAATGCGCTGTTTAACGGCGAATAAATATTTTTTTAGGGTGTAGATTACGCGGATTGTACGAATTCTTTTTGTTTTTTATCCGTACAATCCGCGTAATCTACGCTCTAAAAAGAGTTGCAAACACTTCTTTCATTTCCTTTTTTAAAACTAAACAAAGATTACAGCTATTATATGAAAGGAACATTTCCCATCAATAAATTCCGCGAATTGCGTACTCCCTTCTATTACTACGATACAAAGGTTTTGCGTGATACGCTTGCCTGCATTCGTACGGAGGCGGCGAAGTATGGTAATTATTCAGTGCATTATGCCGTGAAGGCCAACGCCAATCCCAAAGTGCTTGCCATTATCCGCGAGAATGGTTTGGGTGCCGACTGTGTAAGTGGCGGTGAGATCCGTGCTGCCATCAAAGCCGGTTTTCCCACTGGCAAGATTGTTTTTGCCGGGGTGGGTAAGGCTGATTGGGAAATTAATCTGGGGCTGGATTATGATATTTTCTGCTTTAATGTGGAATCTGTCCCTGAGCTGGAAATTATCAATGAGCTGGCTGCCGCTAAAGGTAAGGTAGCCAATGTGGCTTTCCGTATCAATCCCAATGTAGGTGCCCATACCCATGCCAATATTACCACTGGGCTGGCCGAAAATAAGTTCGGTATCAGTATGCAGGATATGGACCGTGTGATAGACATTGCGCAGAATATGAAGAATCTGAGACTCATCGGACTGCATTTCCATATCGGTTCCCAGATATTGGATATGGGTGATTTCGTGGCTTTGTGTAACCGTGTCAACGAATTACAAGATAAGTTGGAAGCCCGTCATATCCGCATTGAGCACGTCAATGTGGGGGGGGGGCTCGGAATCGACTATGGTCACCCCAACCGTCAGCCGATACCTGACTTTAAAAGCTACTTCGAGACTTACAGCAGCCATTTGAAACTTCGTCCCCATCAGACGCTTCACTTTGAGCTGGGACGTGCGGTAGTGGGACAATGTGGTTCATTGATTTCGCAGGTACTTTATGTGAAGCAGGGTACCAACAAGCAGTTTGCCATCTTGGATGCTGGCATGACGGATTTGATTCGTCCGGCACTCTACCAAGCGTTCCATAAAATAGAGAATATCACTTCGGATGCGCCGGTTCAGGCTTATGATGTAGTAGGACCCATCTGCGAGTCTTCCGATGTATTTGGTAAGGCTATTGATTTGAATGGCGTGAAGCGTGGTGACCTTATCGCCCTCCGTTCGGCAGGGGCTTATGGTGAAATTATGGCTTCGGGCTATAACTGCCGTGAGCTTCCTCAAGGATATACATCGGACGAGCTGGTATAGAGCGGCTGGAGACGTGTTGCATGGATGACGAAGCATTCCAAGACCTTTGTTTTTGTATAAAAAATGTTATTGTGTGAACAACTTTTAAGGTTTCTTGTTACTTTTGTAATGATTTCAATTTTAATAAATACGATTATGATTACAGAAAAATTACAGAATGCAATTAATGAGCAGATTACGGCTGAGATGTGGTCTTCCAATCTTTATTTAGCGATGTCTTTCTATATGGAGAAAGAAGGTTATAACGGTATAGCTGCTTGGTTGAAGAAGCAGGCTTCTGAAGAAAAAGCTCATGCTTGCGAAATGGCTTCTTATATCATCAAGCGTGGCGGTAAGGCTAAATTGGATAAGATTGATGTTGTTCCTAATGATTTTGGTACTCCGTTGGAAGTATTCGAGCAGGTTTATGAACACGAATGCCGTGTTTCAAAGATGATTGATGCATTGGTGGATGTTGCTGCTGCAGAAAAAGATAAGGCTACACAAGATTTCCTTTGGGGATTTGTACGTGAGCAGGTAGAAGAAGAAGCTACTGCTGCTGGTATTGTGGATATGGTGAAGAAAGCTGGTACTACCGGAATCTTCTTTGTTGATGCAAAGTTGGGAGAACGCAAATAAGAAACAACAAAAAATCCCGCGGCTAATCAGTCGTGGGATTTTTTTGTTTGGTTATAACTTATAATTCACTTCAGCACTCCAAGCTCTTTCCCCACCTTAATAAATGCGGCAATACATTTGTCCAGATGTTCCTTTTCGTGTCCGGCAGAAATTTGTACGCGGATGCGTGCCTGGTCTTTGGGCACTACGGGGTAGTAGAAGCCGGTAACGTAGATACCTTCTTCTTGCATACGGGCGGCATAAATCTGGGAAAGTTTGGCATCATACAGCATGACGGCGCAGATGGCGCTCTGTGTCGGCTTGATGTCGAAGCCAGCGGCAGTCATTTTGTCGCGGAAGTAATTCACGTTTTCCAGCAGTTTGTCATGCAGGGTATTACTCTCTTTAAGCATCTTGAATACCTCGAGACTGGCGCCGATGATACCTGGCGCCAATGAATTGGAAAAGAGGTACGGACGGCTGCGTTGGCGCAGCAGGTCAATGATTTCCTTACGTCCGGTAGTGAATCCTCCCAAAGCGCCGCCAAAGGCTTTGCCCAAAGTTCCAGTGTAGATGTCTACGCGTCCGTAGGTGCCATATTGTTCGCTTACGCCGTGTCCCGTGGGGCCTACCACACCGGCAGAGTGTGATTCGTCCACCATGACCAGCGCGTCGTATTTCTCGGCAAGGTCGCAAATTCGGTCCATCGGGGCAACGTTGCCGTCCATGGAGAATACCCCGTCCGTAACAATGATACGGAAACGCTGTGCTTGGGCTTCCTGCAGGCATTTTTCCAGGTCGGCCATGTCGGCATTGGCGTAGCGATAGCGTTTGGCTTTGCAGAGGCGTACGCCGTCAATGATGGAAGCATGGTTCAGGGAGTCCGAGATAATAGCGTCTTCTTCGGTGAAGAGGGGTTCAAATACCCCGCCATTGGCGTCGAAGCAAGCGGCATAGAGAATGGTGTCTTCAGTCTTGAAGTAGTCGGAGATGGCTGCTTCAAGCTCCTTGTGGATGTCCTGCGTTCCGCAGATGAAACGTACGGACGACATGCCGTATCCGCGGTGTTCCATAATCTGCTGGGCGGCGGCAATCAGCCGCGGGTGGTTGGACAGTCCCAGGTAGTTGTTGGCACAGAAGTTCAGTACCTCTTTGCCTTTTACGGTGATGGCAGCTTGTTGTGCACTCTTAATCAGTCGCTCTTCCTTGTAGAGTCCGGCTTCTTTTATTTCAGCAATAGTCTTGCTGAGATGGTCTTTCATTTTACCGTACATAGCATTTTTATTTTTTAGGTAATACGTTGTCGTTACATTTCCCACAAAGAACATCATTTTTCTTGGAATAAACAATAACAATATGGCAGAAATATGAAAAAAAAGTGTGTATATTTGCACCATATATAATAACGAAACCTTATAAATAACTCGTATGAAGAATATTTTGGTAATTGGAGCTACCGGACAGATTGGATCGGAACTCACACTGGAGTTGCGCAAACGTTATGGCGATGACCATGTTGTGGCAGGATACATTCCGAGTGCTATGCCCAAGGGAGAATTGAAAGCATCCGGTCCTTCGGCTATTGCCGATGTGACAGACCGTCAGTCCATCGAGGTGGTGGCGCGTCAGTTCAAGATTGATACAATCTACAACCTGGCTGCCTTGCTTTCGGTAGTTGCCGAAAGCCGTCCGGCCATGGCTTGGAAAATCGGTATCGACGGGTTGTGGAATGTACTTGAAGTGGCGCGCGAGTACAATTGTGCCGTGTTTACCCCGAGTTCCATCGGTTCGTTCGGCGAAGCTACGCCTCACGTGAAGACACCACAGGACACTATCCAGCGTCCGCGTACCATGTATGGCGTGACTAAAGTGACGACTGAATTGTTGAGTGACTATTACTATACAAAATATGGTGTGGATACACGCTCGGTACGTTTTCCGGGAATCATTTCGAACGTGACCCCTCCGGGTGGCGGCACTACGGACTATGCGGTAGATATTTTCTACTCTGCCGTGAAGGGAGAAAAATTCGTATGTCCGGTGAAGGCCGGTACGTATATGGATATGATGTATATGCCTGATGCACTGAATGCGGCCATCTCACTGATGGAAGCAGCACCGGCAAGGCTGAAGCACCGCAACGCCTTCAACATCGCCTCCATGAGTTTTGACCCTGAACAGATTTATCAGGAAATCAAGAAGCATGTGCCTGATTTTGAGATGGTATACGAGATTGATCCGCTGAAGCAGGCCATTGCTGATAGCTGGCCCGACTCTCTGGATGACTCTTGTGCACGCGAGGAATGGGACTGGATGCCGCAGTATGACCTGGAGTCCATGACCGTAGACATGCTTGAGAAATTGAAGGCTAAATTAAATAGGTGACCGTAAGCGGTCCGCAAAGAATGAAAAAACTTTTATTGGGATTTTTGTTACTCGCCTTTTTGATTTCGTGTGGAAACAAAAAGGCGAAAATGGATCCCTTTGCTACCATTGCGGAAATGGTGGATTCGGCCGGTTACAAGGCCGATACGCTGCAGGAAGCAGAAGTGAAGGAAGAACCGAAGCCGATGGTGGCAGACGAGCTGTTTGATGATTTTATCTTCAATTATGCTTCGGATGATGCCCTGCAAAGGCAGAGGACGGTATTTCCTTTGCCCTATTATGACCGTGATACTCCGCTGAAGATAGAGGCGGACTTCTGGAAGCACGATTATCTGTTTACCAAGGAGAACTGTTACACCTTGCTTTTTGATAAGGAAGAGGATATGGACATGGTGGGTGATACTACGCTGACATCGGTACAAGTGGAGTGGATTTTCTTGAAAACGCGTATGGTGAAGCGTTATTATTTTGAGCGGAAGCGGGGAATGTGGATGCTCGAGGCCATCAACCTGCGCGAGATGGAGAAAGGTGAAAATGAGGACTTCGTGGAATTCTATACCCGTTTTGTGAGGGACAGTGTCTATCAAAGCAAGCATATCAGCCATCCGCTACAATTCATCACCATAGACCCTGATGACGAGTTTTCTATCCTGGAAACTACTTTGGATGTGGACCAGTGGTATGCCTTCCGTCCGGTAATGCCTACCGACAGATTGTCTAATATCAATTACGGACAGAAGAATGAGGACTTGTCGGATACCAAGATACTGAAGGTAAATGGTATAGGCAACGGGTACTCCAATATCTTCTATTTCCGCAAACGCGGTAAGGGATGGGAGCTGTACAAATATGAAGACACGAGCATTTAAAATAGAGGAGGAAAGGTTTGAGGAAAATACCCAATACATTTGGAATTGACGTTACTGCTGCAAGATTTCTGGAATACGGTTCGGAGGATGAACTGCGGGAATTGATTGCGGCAGGACATGTTGTTGCACCTTGGCTACATATCGGTGGAGGGAGCAACCTGCTCTTTATCAAGGATTATGAAGGCACGGTGCTGCATTCACGCATCGGTGGCCTGGAGGTGACGTCAGAGGATGAGGAGCACGTGTCGGTGCGTGTGGGCGCCGGTGTGATATGGGACGATTTTGTGGCCTACTGTGTGGAGCGGCGTTGGTATGGTGCCGAGAACCTTTCGCTGATACCGGGTGAGGTAGGGGCGAGTGCAGTACAGAATATCGGTGCCTATGGTGTGGAAGTAAAGGACCTGATAACATCCGTGGAAACCATAAACATGGCAGGGGAGAAGCGTATCTACGGAGTGGACGAGTGCGGCTACTCTTACAGAAAGAGCTTGTTTAAGCAACCGGAGATGAAGACCGTGTTTGTGACTTATGTGAACTTCTGCCTGGGTAAACGGGAACATTATACATTGGGTTACGGTACTATCCAGCAGGAGCTGGAGAAATATCCGGTGCTGAATTTGGAAACTTTGCGCCGGGTGATTATAGACATCCGTCAAAGCAAATTGCCCGATCCGAAGGTGCTGGGCAATGCGGGTAGTTTTTTTATGAACCCCATTGTGCCGCGTCGGCAGTTGGAGTCCTTGCAACGGGAATATCCGGACATGCCCCACTATGATGTGGATGCCGGCCGGGTAAAGATACCGGCTGCCTGGATGATAGACCGGTGTGGCTGGAAAGGTAAAGCGCTGGGGCCTGCTGCGGTGCACGATCGGCAGGCGTTGGTACTGGTGAATTCGGGTGGTGCCACGGGAGCGGATATTGTCGCTCTTTCAGATGCCGTGCGCGCTTCTGTCCGCGAGAAATTCGGCATTGATATTCACCCGGAAGTTTGTTTGATAAAATAGTAAGAGAGTTTTGACACACCCAAACATCGTTGTATATAACCTGATTTTAGAAATTTATTTGATTTAGTCAATGGGGAAACTCAGAATATTAGGAAGCGGGACTTCGACCGGTGTGCCTGAGATAGGCTGTACTTGTCCGGTCTGTACTTCCACTGACCCGCGGGACAACCGCTTGCGTGCGTCATCCCTGCTGCATACGGATGATGCGGTGATATTGATAGATTGTGGTCCTGACTTCAGGGAACAGATGCTGTGCGCCTCTTCTTTTGAGAAGATAGACGGCGTACTGGTGACACACGAACATTATGACCATGTGGGCGGTCTGGATGATTTGCGTCCGTTCGGTCGTTTTGCCGATATTCCTATCTACTCCGATGCCTACACTGCTGCCCATCTGCGGACAAGGATGCCTTACTGTTTTGTCGATAAAGTATATCCGGGAGTTCCGCGTATTTATCTGCAGGAAGTGGAGGCGGGGCAAGTGTTTCACATCAACAGGACGGAGGTGCTGCCTTTACGGGTGATGCACGGCAGGCTTCCCATCCTGGGCTACCGCATTGGCGGCCGCTTGGGATATATCACGGATATGCACACAATGCCTGAGGAATCTTATGAACAATTGAAAGGCTTGGATGTTTTGGTAATGAATGCTTTACGGCCAAAGCCGCATCCTACGCACCAGAGTATTTCGGAGGCGTTGGAGGCTGCCGGACGTATTGGTGCCAAAGAGACCTATTTTATCCATATGAGCCATCATGCAGGGCTTCATACTGACATCGAAAAGCGGCTGCCACCCCATGTGCACTTTGCCTACGATGGACTTGAAATAGATTTCTAAACTTTTTGAAACATTTGTTTTGTTTTATTAGTAGAAAATGTTATTTTTGCCAAAAGTTGATGAATAAATGCCATGAAACTCCGACTCCTCATACAGATAGCTGTCGTTGTGTCCATAGTGCTGCTATGTACCGGCTTTGGCGTGTATTCTTTCCTGCGGTTGAATTCGGTGGAGAACCGGCAGGATTTCAATCTTTATACTTTGGTGCCGCAAGATGCCACAGCCATACTCGAAACCGACCGTATGGCAGACCTCGTGGAAGATATCAATGAGTTGAATTGCAGCAAAGACAATCATTTTCTATACGTATCGGAGCTTTTTGTTTACTTGAAGAAGTATTTGTATACTTTGGTGGAAGATACTCCACATGGACTGAGTAAACAGATGAACAAGATGCTGATTAGCTTTCACGAGCCAGATACACCGATGAACCAAGTATTGTATTGCAGTTTGGGTTCGGGTGATTATGAGTTAGTGGAGTCTTTTGTGGAGAAGTACTGCTCCAGTTCGTTCCCTTCCAAGTATTTCGATTACAAGGGAGAGGAGATACGTATCTATCCCATGGCAGACGGTCGTTTTCTGGCTGCCTACTTCACTCCCGATTTTCTGGTTGTAAGTTTCCAGAAGCGTTTGATAGAACATGTGATTGATGCGCGGCGCAGCAAAAAGTCCCTGATGAACCTCCCTTCTTTCCGTACTATGCACGCGGGCAAACACAACAATGTAGCTGCCACAGTCTATGTGCGTATGAAAGGAGTGGGTATGGGGAAAACTACGGACGGTATTCGTTCGCAGACGCAGCTGGGCAGTTGGGCAGAGTTTGACATGAAGTTCAATGAAGATGCCATCTATTGTTCCGGTGTCAGCCACGGATCGGATTCCACACAGACGTTTATCAATGCCTTGCGGGTGCAGCAGCCGGTAGAGGACGGATTTTCCGGGTCTCTGCTTCCGTCTTCCACTTTCTTTTACGATCGCTGGGCAATGTCTGACAGAGATGCCTGGTTTGGCTTCACTGCCAGTCAGGAGTATGCCAAGGCCACCTATTCAGACTATATCAAGCAGCGCGACGAAGAGTGGATTGCTTACTTGAATGAGCATGCGGGGGAGAACGTGATGTCTTGCTTGTTTCAGTCGAAAGACACGTTGGACAAGCTGCCTTGCGCCGTGATGTGTATTCCTCTCAAGGATGAGCTGGCAGCGGAACGCTGCTTGCAGTCTTTGCTTTACAGTACTCCCAAGGAAGAGGATGCTCCGCTTATGCCGAAGGTGGTTTCAAATAATTCGTTGTATCCCAAAGCAAGGAGGTTTTCTAAATATGTGCTGCCCCGTAACACGCTGCTTACCCAGTTGACGGGTATCACGGAGTCTGCCCTTTATACCTTTGCCTGTTTCTATCGGGGTAGTCTGTTGCTGGCTCCTGATGCACTGAGCCTTTCTGCCTATATTGAAGCGGTGGAGAGTGGAGATGTATTGGACGGAACACCGGTGTATGAAGAGGGTATCGGCAGTCTTTCACCCATATATAATTTTGTAATGATGGTGGATATGGAGATGATGCTGAGTCAGCCGGAAACGTATGTGCGTCTGATACCGAACTTCTTCTTCCGCCAATCCAACTTCTTCCGTCACTTCATGCTTGCAGTACAGTTCACTTGTACAGAAGGGGTGGTTTATCCGAATATTGTATTGCTTTATAAGGGGGATGATTAATCAGTCGTGCTGTAGTGTGCTGAGGGATAATAGGCACAAGGAAAGTCAAAATATACATTCACCACAGAATTACACAGATTGCTGCAATTGAAGATGTCGATTATCAATGTTTTAGGGTAATATGCGTTAATCTGTACAATTTTGTGGTGAGTTATAACTTAGTTTTAGAACGGCAAGTCATCCTTTGCATCCCCTGCGAGGAATTCCGGTGCGGCAGTGGGAGCTGGCGGCGGAACGGGAGCGCCCGGAGTGGGTGCGGCAGTGCTTACGCGTTCTATCTTCCATGCGCGAATACTGTTGAACCAACGGTCTTGCCATTGGCGTGCGTCTATATCAAAAGATACTGTCAACTCTTCACCCATCTGAATATTGAACTGTTCTATTTTGTCTGCTCCAAACACGTCAAAACACATTTTACGCGGGTATTGACCATGATCTTCAATCACATATTCCTGTGCTTTCCATTCGTTACCCGACTTGGAAACTCCGCCTCTGGGCTGGAGTATAGCGATGATTTTTCCTGTAAATTCCATTGTTTTCTTTTTAAATGATGCGGCGAAGTTACAATTTTTTAGGAATATGAGACGAATATTCGGCTGTTTTTTCTTGCTATTTCTTTGTCGTAGGGAATTCTTTTTTTAACTTTGTCCGTCAGTTTGAAAAATATAAAAACGGTTTCTAAGACGTTAGCAAAATAAAAAACTTAAATATACAGAAGATATGAAATTTATCGTTTCGAGTACTGCGCTCTCCAGTCATTTGCAGGCTATCAGCCGTGTGATTAATTCGAAGAATGCGTTGCCTATTTTGGATTGTTTCCTCTTTGAACTGCAAGACGGAACCTTGTCTGCAACTGTTTCCGACAGTGAAACGACGATGGTCACTACGGTCGAAGTGAATGAAAGTGATATGGACGGCCGTTTTGCCGTCACAGCCAAAACCCTTTTGGACGCTTTGAAGGAAATTCCCGAACAACCGTTGACTTTTGAAATCAATACGGATTCCCTTGAAATCACGGTACAGTATCAGAACGGTAAATACAGCCTGATGGGGCAGAATGCGGACGAGTTCCCTCAGTCTGCCATGTTGGGTGACAATGCCGTACGTGTGGAAATGGATGCACAAGTGTTGCTGGGTGGTATCAACCGTGCCGTGTTTGCTACGGCTGATGACGAGCTTCGTCCCGTGATGAACGGTATCTATTTCGATATCACAACGGAGGACATCACGATGGTGGCATCAGACGGTCATAAGCTGGTGCGCTGCAAGACACTGGCCGCCAAAGGTAACGAACGTGCCGCCTTTATCCTGCCCAAGAAGCCGGCTTCGCTGATGAAGAATCTGCTGCCGAAAGAGCAAGGCATGGTGACTATCGAGTTCGACGAACGCAACGCTGTGTTCACACTGGAAAGCTACCGCATGGTGTGCCGTCTTATCGAAGGTCGCTATCCCAACTACAACTCTGTGATTCCGCAGAACAACCCTTATAAAGTGACGGTAGACCGCCTGCAACTGCTCGGTGCTTTGCGCCGTGTGTCCATTTTTTCTTCGCAGGCAAGCAGCCTTATCAAGCTGCGTATGCAGGAGAATCTAATTGTCATCTCCGCACAGGACATCGATTTCTCTACATCGGCCGAAGAAACACTGGTTTGCCAGTATGCGGGCAATCCGATGAGCATCGGTTTCAAGTCCACTTTCCTGATTGACATTCTGAATAACATTTCTGCCGATGAAATCGTTATCGAACTGGCAGATCCTTCACGTGCAGGTGTCATTATTCCGGTAGAGCAGGAAGAGAACGAAGACTTGCTGATGCTGCTGATGCCGATGATGCTGAATGACTGATGAATATTAGCAATCGGATTATGAGCTACGAGCTACAAGTGGCTGCGCAATTATGCCGCACGGTACTTGTAGCTCGTGGCTTGTAAGTTAAACTTATAATTTATAGCTCATAGCCAGAGCTTATAAAACGAAAAAACAATGAAATTGAATCTGAAAAATCCGATAGTCTTTTTTGATTTGGAGACTACGGGTACCAATATCAACTCAGACCGAATTGTCGAAATTTGTTACCTCAAGGTATATCCCAACGGGAATGAGGAGTCCAAAACCATGCGTATCAATCCCGAAATGCCCATTCCTGCCGAAGCATCTGCCGTTCATGGCATCTACGATGCCGATATAGCCGACTGCCCCACATTCAAGGAAGTGGCGCGCAACATTGCCAATGACATTGAAGGATGCGACTTGGCGGGCTTCAACTCCAACCGTTTTGATATCCCCGTCCTGGCGGAAGAGTTCCTTCGTGCCGGTGTGGACATTGACATGAGCCGCCGCAAGTTTGTGGACGTGCAGGTCATCTTCCACAAGATGGAGCAACGCACGCTGTCTGCTGCCTATAAATTCTATTGCGGCAAGAATTTGGAAGACGCCCATACGGCAGAGGCTGATACACGTGCCACCTACGAGGTGCTGATGTCGCAGTTGGACCGCTATCCGGAGTTGCAGAATGACGTGGCTTTCCTTGCCGACTATTCCAGCTTCAACAAGAATGTGGACTTTGCCGGTCGTATGGTTTACGATGACAAAGGTGTGGAAGTATTCAACTTCGGCAAGTACAAGGGCATGTCGGTATCCGATGTCCTGAAGCGCGATCCCGGCTATTACAGTTGGATTCTGAACAGTGATTTTACTTTGAATACCAAAGCCACGCTGACCAAGATACGTCTGCGTGAAATGACTCAGAAATAAATGGCAAATATACTGAAAGGGAAGAAAATAGTATTGGGCATTACTGGCAGCATTGCAGCCTATAAAGCATGTTATATTATTCGCGGACTGATTAAGCGTGGTGCAGAGGTGCAGGTGGTCATTACGCCTGCCGGTAAGGAATTTATTACCCCCATCACGCTCTCTGCCCTGACTAGCAAACCGGTTATCAGTGAGTTCTTTGCACAACGTGATGGCACCTGGAACAGTCATGTGAACCTCGGTCTGTGGGCAGATGCCATGCTGATAGCCCCGGCTACGGCTTCCACCATCGGCAAGATGGCGAATGGCGTGGCAGACAATATGCTGATTACCACCTATCTTTCCGCCAAAGCTCCGGTGTTTGTGGCGCCTGCCATGGACCTGGACATGTATGCCCATCCTTCCACCCAAAAGAATCTGGATATACTCCGTTCTTATGGAAACCACATCATAGAACCCGCTACGGGAGAACTCGCCAGCCATCTGGTGGGGAAAGGCCGTATGGAGGAACCGGAGAATATCATTTGCCATCTGGAAATGTACTTTGCTGCCAAAGAGGGAGACCTGGTGGGGAAGACAGTGATGATAACCGCAGGACCTACTTATGAGAAGATAGACCCGGTGCGCTTCATCGGCAACTATTCTTCCGGTAAGATGGGATTTGCCTTGGCAGACGAATGCGCTGCAAGGGGAGCCAAGGTGATACTGATTGCCGGTCCGGTGCAGCAGACCACTTATTTTCCGATGCATCAATACCATGCGGTAGAGTCGGCGCAGGAGATGTTCGATGCTGCATCCGCAGCCTTTGTCCATGCCGATGCCGCCATCTTGACGGCTGCTGTGGCAGACTATACTCCCGAACAAGTTGCCGATGAGAAAATCAAGCGCGAAAAGACCGGGGAGATGAGTTTGAACTTGAAACCTACCCGCGACATAGCCGCTTTCTTAGGTAATCTGAAGAACGATACAGAGCACCAACGGCGCCTCCTCGTAGGCTTTGCCCTTGAGACTCATAACGAGCAGATGAATGCGGAAGACAAGCTCAACCGCAAGAATCTGGACTTCATCGTGCTGAACTCCCTGAACGACAAGGGAGCCGGTTTTCGTTGCGATACCAATAAAATCAGTATCATAGACCACCAGGGAAAGACGGACTACCCCTTGAAGTCCAAAGCCGAAGTGGCTGCCGACATCGTAGACCGTCTGGTGAAAGATTTAAATAGTAAATAGTAAATCGTCAAATCGTCAATATCCTTATGTTGCGTTCGCTTTACATACAGAATTATGCGCTTATTGAAAAGCTCGATATCAGCTTCAGCAGCGGTTTCTCGGTGATAACGGGTGAGACCGGTGCTGGAAAATCCATTATTCTGGGTGCCATCGGTCTGCTGCTGGGACAGCGTGCCGATGTGAAAGCCATTCGTGTAGGAGCTTCGAAGTGCATTATCGAGGCCCGTTTTGATATTTCCGCTTACGGTATGCAGCCTTTCTTTGAGGAGAATGAGTTGGAGTACGAGGAAGAATGCATCCTGCGCCGCGAGGTGTCCGCTTCGGGCAAGAGCCGGGCATTCATCAATGACACGCCTGCTTCATTGGCTCAGATGAAGGAGTTGGGAGAACAGCTGATTGACGTGCATTCCCAGCATCAGAACCTATTGCTGAACAAGGAAGGGTTTCAGTTGAATGTACTGGACATCTTGTCGCATAACGAAGAGGCCTTGTCTGCTTACCAGCATATCTTCGGAGCATGGAAGCAGGCACAGCAGGATTTGGAGGCCCTTGTTGCCCGTGCCAATCAGGATAAGTCGGACGAAGACTATATCCGTTTCCAACTGGAACAGTTGGAAGAGGCACACTTGTCTGCCGGTGAGCAGGAGGAGCTGGAGCAAGAGGCAGATACGCTGAGCCATGCGGAAGAGATAAAGGCCGGACTCTATCGGGTAGGGCAGACGCTCTACTCGGACGAAGGAGGCTTGTTGTCCGGGCTGAAGGAATGCCTGAATACGATGCTCGGCCTGCAGAGGGTTTATCCGGTTGCCGGGGAACTTGCCGAACGCATGGAAAGCACTTATATCGAGTTGAAGGATATTTCGCAGGAAGTGTCGGGTAAGGAGGATGAAATAGAGTTCAACCCCGAACGTCTGGATGAAGTGAACGAACGTCTGAACTTGATTTATACGCTCCAACAGAAGCACCGCGTTTCCACTGTCGGTGAACTTCTGGCGCTGACGGATGAATACGCCGCCAAACTCTCCGCCATCACTTCGTCCGACGAGCACATCGAGGAACTGAAAGCGCGTTGCGACGCTTTATATAATAAGGTGAAAAAGCAGGCTGCCGTCCTCACCAAGGCGCGTACTGCCGTTGCCCGTGAAGTGGAGAAGCAGATGGCTGCGCGGCTGGTTCCGTTGGGCATGCCCAATGTCCGTTTCCAGGTAGAGATAGGTGCCCGCAAAGAGCCGGGCATACACGGGGCGGATACTGTGAACTTCTTGTTTTCCGCGAATAAGAACGGGGCATTGCAAAGCGTCTCCTCCGTAGCTTCGGGTGGTGAAATAGCCCGCGTCATGCTCTCCATCAAGGCAATGATAGCCGGTGCCGTCAAGCTTCCTACCATTGTATTCGACGAAATAGATACCGGAGTCTCCGGCGAGATAGCCGACCGCATGGCGGATATCATGCAGGAGATGGGCGAGCAGGACCGCCAGGTAATCAGTATCACCCATCTGCCCCAGATTGCTGCCCGCGGACGCGCCCATTATAAGGTGTACAAGCAGGACAACGAGACGGAAACAAACAGTCACATCCGTCGTCTGACCGACGATGAACGTGTGGAAGAAATAGCCCATATGCTGAGTGGTGCTAAGCTGACCGAAGCCGCACTGAACAATGCCAGAGCATTGCTGGAAGTATCAAATAGTAAATAGTAAATCGTCAAATAGTAAATACCCATATATGGTTGATAACAGTGAAATGATTTTCGGCGTTCGTGCCGTGATAGAAGCCATTCAGGCAGGAAAAGAGATAGACAAGATATTGGTAAAGAAGGACATTCAGAGTGATTTGTCAAAAGAGCTGTTCGCTGTCTTGAAAGGGACTTTGATACCGGTACAGCGCGTTCCGGTGGAACGCATCAACCGCGTGACGCGGAAGAATCACCAGGGAGTGATTGCCTTCATCTCTTCAGTCACTTACCAGAAGACGGAGGACTTGGTACCTTTCCTTTTCGAGCAGGGCAAGAATCCTCTGTTTGTGATGCTCGACGGCATCACGGATGTCCGCAATTTCGGTGCCATTGCCCGTACTTGCGAGTGTGCGGCGGTAGATGCCGTGATTATCCCTGCACGGAACAGTGTATCTGTCAACGCAGATGCCATGAAAACCTCGGCAGGAGCCTTGCACACTTTGCCCGTTTGCCGCGAACACAGCCTGAAAGAGACCCTGCAATTCCTCAAGAATAGTGGTTTCCATATCGTGGCAGCCACGGAGAAAGGCGATTACGACTATACCAAAGCCGACTATACCGGTCCGATGTGCATCATTATGGGTGCCGAAGACAAGGGGGTGTCCTATGACAACCTGGCGTTGTGTGACGAGTGGGTGAAGATTCCCATGTTGGGAACCATCGAGTCCCTCAATGTTTCCGTTGCAGCCGGCATTTTGATTTATGAAGCGGTAAAACAAAGAACCAACTAAGATATGAAAAAGAAATTGCTGTTGATGCTCACTCTCTGTTTATTGGCTCAGTGGAGTGTGGCACAAGCCCCGAAGTGGGTAGACAAAGCCAAACGTGCCGTTTTTTCGGTGGTGACCTACGACCAGGACGATAAGATACTGAATACTGGAAACGGCTTTTTTGTCACTGAAGATGGCGTTGCGCTTTCTGACTACACCTTGTTCAAAGGTGCCCGGCGCGCCGTTGTGATGAGCTCGGACGGGGCACAGATGCCGGTGGAGGCCATTATGGGAGCTGATGACATGTACGATGTTGTCAAGTTCCGTGTCGGCATCCCCGGAAAGAAAGTCACGGCACTCACTTTGGCTGCTGTGGCTCCGGCCGTCGGTGCGGATGTATATCTGCTGCCTTATTCCACCCAGAAGGACCGTTCCTTCACTGCCGGGAAAGTAAAGGAAGCTGATAAGATTTCCGGTAACTATTCCTATTATACACTTGATATGCGTTTGAAGGACAAGATGGTGAGTTGTCCGCTGATGACTGTGGACGGGCAGGTCTTCGGCCTTGCGCAGAAGTCCTCCGGACAAGACACGGCTACCATCTGCTATGCCATTGATGCCAATTTCGCCATGTCGCAGAATATCTCCGCATTGTCTTATGGAGATATGTCATTGAAGGGCATCGGTATCAAGAAGGCATTGCCCGATACCGAAGAGCAGGCTTTGGTGTTCCTCTACATGGCTTCTTCCCAACTGTCTCCGGAGAAGTATATGGAGACTCTGAATGATTTCATTGCACAATATCCTGCCAGTGCCGACGGTTATCTGCGCCGTGCTTCCCAGCATCTGTTCATGTCCCGTGAAGATGCTTCCATGGATAAGGTCGCCGCAGATATGGATAAGGCTTTGGAGGTTGCCGCAAAGAAAGATGATGTGTATTACAACCGGGCCAAGATAATCTATAATTATGCATTGGGCAAGCCCGAGAAAGTTTATAAGGACTGGTCGCTCGACAAGGCTTTGGACGAGGTACGGAAAGCGATAGCCATTGACGAGCTTCCGGTTTATGTCCAGTTGGAGGGTG
Source organism: Bacteroides sp. AF25-5LB (assembly GCF_003602965.1). NCBI lineage: Bacteria > Pseudomonadati > Bacteroidota > Bacteroidia > Bacteroidales > Bacteroidaceae > Bacteroides > Bacteroides sp. AF25-5LB. The sequence goes on along the minus strand of NZ_QTMC01000025.1, from coordinate 14,681 downwards.
ACATCCAGTTTGCCAAGCAGGACTATCCGTCGGCATTTACCAGCTATGATAAAGTGAATAAGACCATTCTGGCCTCTCCGGCCACCTTCTTCAGTGCCGCCAAGACCAAGGAATTGATGCAGGCGCCTGCCGAGGAGGTACTGGCTCTGATGGACAGTTGTGTGGCCCGCTTTACCCAGCCCTATACGGAGGAAACCGCCCCTTACTTGCTGGAGCGTGCCCAAGCCCGTATGAATGCAGACCAGGCGCGTAATGCCATGCTGGATTATGACGCCTATTACAATGCCGTGAACGGTAAAGTGAACGACATGTTCTACTATTACCGTGAGCAGGCTGCTTTGAAGGCCAAGCAGTACCAGCGTGCGCTGGACGATATGGCGAAAGCCATCGAACTGAATCCGGAGGATTTGACTTACCGTGCCGAACTGGCAGTGGTGAATCTTCGCGTGGGACGTTACGAAGAGGCGTTGAATGTGCTGAAGGCTGCTCTGGAGAAAGACCCTAAGTATGCCGAGGCCTACCGTCTGATGGGTATCGCCCAGCTGCAGATGAAGAAGGACAAGGAAGCTTGTGCCAGCTTTGCCAAGGCAAAGGAATTGGGTGACCCCAATGTGGATGCTTTGATAGAGAAGCATTGCAAGTAAAGGGATGGGATAGAATAAAGGCTCTGCTTTCGCAAGCAGAGCCTCTGTTTTGGGGAACTCCCCCGTGTTAAATGAGTTAAGTCTAGGTATAACAGGTTATGAGTGAAATTACGTTGTTTTATTTATAAAATGCGTGGATTTCCGGAATACTGCATATACTTCGGATTTTTTTATGAGAAAAAAGAAAATAGCCCCGATTATTAATAAAAACAAACTTTGACAATCATGAAGAAAGTGATTTGCAGCCAGAAGGCACCGGGCGCCATAGGCCCTTATAGCCAGGCTATCGAAGCCGGCGGAATGGTATTTGTATCAGGTCAGTTGCCTATTGACGCAGCTACCGGAGTGATGGCTGAAGGTGCTGAAGCGCAAGCCCGCCAGTCCTTGGAGAATATAAAGCATATTCTGGAAGAGGCAGGCCTGGGCATGGCAAATATTGTGAAGACAACCGTTTTCCTGGCAGACATGTCCTTGTTCGCTGATATGAACAAGGTATATGCCACTTATTTTGACGGTGCTTTCCCGGCACGTTCGGCTGTGGCAGTGAAGGCGCTGCCTAAAGACGCCTTAGTAGAGATTGAGTGCATCGCGGTTCGCTAACAAGTCGGCCACAATGAAACTGCTGCCTCCCACGAAGATGAAATCTTCCGGGAGGCTTTTTTCTTGTGCGGCCCGCACGGCGGCGGGTACGTCAGGATAGCAATGCCCTTTTAGGCCAGCTGCTGCGGCCAGCTCCTGCAGTTCGCTTTCGGGCAATGCCCGCTTCACGCTGGCTTTGGTGAAGTAGTAGGTCGCTTCCCGGGGTAGCAAGGCCAGTACCCCCCGTATATCCTTGTCATTCACCATGCCTATGACGATGTGTAGCTGTCGGTAAGTCTGTTGCTTCAGTTGTTCTGTAATGTAGGTGATGCCTCCCACATTGTGGCCGGTGTCACAAATCAGGGTGGGCGAGTCCTGCAGTTTTTGCCAGCGTCCCATCAAGCCCGTCAGTTCCACCACACGGGCAAAGCCACTGCGCACTGCTTGTCCGTCCAGCCGGTAGCCGGCTTCTTTCAGTAGCGGGAGGGCGGTGAGGATGGTCCGGGCATTTTTCTGCTGGTAGAGTCCTTTCAGTTCGTATTCTATTCCGGGATAGTCTTCACGGTCATTCTCCTCGGCAAAGTAGATGGGAGCACCCGTTGTCTGTGCTTTTTCCAGAAATACCGGTTTCGTTTCGGGAGTGGTCTCGCCGATTACAACGGGGATACCGCTTTTGATGATTCCTGCCTTCTCTCCTGCGATTTTTGCTAAGGTGTCCCCCAGGAATTGGGTATGGTCAAAACTGATGTTGGTGATGATGCATACATCCGGACGGATGATATTGGTACAGTCCAGGCGTCCGCCTAGTCCCACCTCGATTACGGCTACATCCACCTTCTCATCGGCAAAGTAGCGGAAGGCCATGGCAGTGGTCAGCTCAAAGAAAGAGGGATGGAGGGGTTCGAAGAAGCCACGTTCCTGCTCTACAAAACGGATGACGTATTCCTCGGGTATAGGCTGTCCATTAATCCGGATGCGCTCCCGGAAATCCACCAGATGGGGCGAGGTATAGAGCCCGACCCTGTATCCTGCCTCTTGCAGTATGGCGGCAAGCGTATGCGAGCAGGAGCCCTTTCCATTGGTACCGGCCACATGAATGCTGCGGAAACTGCGGTGGGGATGTTCGAAGTGTGCGTCCAGGGTCAGAGTGTTTTCCAATCCTTCCTTGTATGCTGAGCCGCCCACTTGCTGAAACATGGGCACACTGTTATATAAGTAAGTTAAAGTGTCCTGATAATCCATCTTTTATAATATTTAACGGAGAAGCAATCCTTTCTCCCTATTAATTTGTTATCTTTAAAAGCGACAAAGATAATGCAGACCGAACGCAATCAAGCTTGCTTGAAATTGCTTGCAGTGTAGCTTATCTTAAGCTTATGCAAAGGTATTAACAATTTAAATCTAACGTGTATGGGAGCTAAGAAAAATTTTGTGATTGATACGAATGTGATTCTTCACGATTATAATTGTTTGAAGAATTTTCAAGAGAATGACATTTATCTTCCCATCGTAGTCCTTGAAGAACTGGACAAATTCAAGAAAGGTAATGAGCAGATTAATTTCAATGCGCGTGAGTTCGTCCGTGAGCTAGATTTGATTACCGATGACAATCTGTTCACCAAAGGGGCGCCATTGGGAGAGGGCTTGGGCCGTCTGTTTGTGGTGGCAGGCATGGTGGACTCTCCCCGAGTACGTGATTCCTTTCCCGAACGCATCCCCGACCATCAGATTCTGTCGGTAGTGGACTGGCTTTCCACCAAAAAGCCTAAAATGAAAACCATCCTTGTCACGAAAGACGTGAATCTGCGCATGAAGGCGCGTTCCATCGGTCTGCTGTGCGAAGACTATATCAATGATAAGGTAATCAATGTGGATATATTCGAAAAGTCGAATGAAGTGTTCGAGGGTATTGACCCTGTGCTGATAGACCGCATTTATTCTTCCAAAGAAGGACTGGACATCAACGAGTTCGATTTTAAGGACATCATTCGCCCCAACGAATGCTTTGTGCTGAAGAGTGACCGCAGCAGTGTGCTTGCACGTTATAATCCCTTTACCCATTCGATTTGTCGGGTCAACAAGACAAAGAACTATGGCATTGAACCGCGTAATGCCGAGCAGAGCTTTGCTTTTGAGGTGCTGAACGACCCGAATATCAAGCTGGTTGCCCTGACCGGTAAGGCGGGAACCGGTAAGACCCTGCTGGCACTGGCCGCCGCATTGGGAAAACTTACCGACTACAAGCAGATTCTTCTGGCACGTCCCATCGTGGCCTTATCCAATAAAGACCTTGGATTCCTTCCTGGTGATGCCAATGAGAAAGTGGCTCCTTACATGCAGCCTTTGTTCGATAATTTGAATGTAATCAAGCATCAGTTCGCTGCCAATTCCTCTGAAGTGAAACGCTTGGAGGATATGCAAAAAAGTGAACAATTGGTCATCGAGGCATTAGCCTTTATCCGTGGGCGCAGCTTGAGCGAAACCTACTGTATTATCGATGAAGCCCAGAACCTGACCCCACATGAGATTAAGACCATCATCACCCGTGCCGGCGAAGGTACAAAAATGGTGTTTACCGGTGATATTCAGCAGATAGACCAACCCTATCTGGACAGTCAGTCCAACGGGCTTGTCTATATGATAGACCGCATGAGAGACCAGAATTTGTTTGCCCATGTCAATCTGGTGAAAGGGGAGCGCAGCCAGTTGAGCGAGTTGGCAAGTAATCTGATGTAGCGGATACCGCATTTTCCGGGGCAAAACTATTTCTATCCCGCTTTCTGACTGTTAAAACGGGGGAGGTGGGATGGTTTCTTTATAGACGATAAATAATTGTTATAACATTTTTTTATCGATTTATTGTCTGTTTTGACTAAAATAGTGTATCTTTGCCTCGCCTAAAACAAAACTGTCAAGCGAAATGAAGCGAAATTTTTTTCATCGGTATCTTTCCGCGAAAGTGCTTCCGATATGGACTATTCTGTTAATTGATGTATTTATCATCGTCATATCCAGTCTGTTGGCCTATGCTCTCCGATATGATTTCAGAAGCATTTTTCTGGAATCATCTACCATTGACAAGACCATTTTATGGACGGTTGCTGTCAACCTGATTTTCTTCCGTGTTTTCCGTACCCCAACGATGATACGCTGATTGATGTGCTGAACGACCGCGATGTGCAGACTATTATCATTTCTCCCGCCAAGATGGAAGAATTGAAGAAGTCCGACATGGCTGACCGCCTGCTGGTGCACAACATCAAACTGATGACCGCACCCCCCTTGAGCGAGTGGAACGGCCAGGCGCTGAGCCGTACGCAGCTGAAGGAAATTCAGATTGAGGACCTGCTTCAGCGCAATCCCATCGAGATAGATATCCGTAAGGTTGCCTCTCATCTGGAGGGCAAGCGTGTGATGATTACGGGCGCCGCCGGTTCTATCGGCAGCGAAATCATGCGCCAGGTGGCTTCGTTCAATCCCTACAAGCTTATTTTAGTGGACCAAGCCGAGACTCCTCTGCATGACATCCGTCTGGAACTTCAGGACCGTTGGCGGGACATCGATGCCGAGACCATCATAGCCGACATCTCCAATGCCACGCGCATGGAGGATATCTTCAGGGAGTTCAAGCCCCAGTATATTTTCCATGCGGCCGCCTACAAGCATGTGCCGATGATGGAGGACAACGTTTCCGAGTCCATCCAGGTGAACGTATTCGGTACGCGCACCGTTGCCGATCTTGCCGTGAAATACGGTGCCGAGAAGTTTGTGATGATTTCTACGGACAAGGCTGTTAACCCTACAAACGTGATGGGCTGTTCCAAGCGTATTTGCGAGATTTATGTGCAGTCTCTTGCGAAGAAGTTGCAGAAGGAGGGAGGCCATGCCACTCAGTTCATCACTACGCGTTTCGGCAATGTGCTGGGTTCCAACGGTTCTGTCATTCCCCGTTTCCGCGACCAGATTCAGCGTGGCGGCCCGGTGACAGTGACCCATCCTGAGATAATCCGTTACTTCATGACCATTCCCGAAGCTTGCCGCCTTGTCCTTGAGGCCGGCAGTATGGGTAACGGCGGTGAAATCTACATCTTCGACATGGGTAAGCCGGTGAAGATTGTGGATCTTGCCAAGCGTATGATCAGCCTTTCCGGACGTACGGATGTGAAGATTGAATTTACCGGTCTCCGTCATGGCGAGAAGCTCTACGAGGAACTCTTGAATGTGAAGGAGCTTACAAAGCCCACCTATCATGAGAAGATTATGATTGCCACGGTGCGTGAGTATGACTATGACGAGGTGAAGGAGCGTATCCAGAAGCTGATTGATGTAAGTTACACTTATGACCAGATGAAAATTGTTGCTGCCATGAAGGATATTGTTCCGGAATTCGTGAGCAAGAATTCCTGCTTTGAGGCGCTGGATAAGAAGAAATGAAAAGATAGCGGTATAGTATAAAATGAAGGGTGATAACGTCATTGTAGTGTTATCACCCTTTCATTTTTATTGTCTTGTCACCCTTTTGTCTCATTCATGTGAAGAGAAGTATTTCAAGAACTGTGTACGTTCGAAAGTATTGACTCCCTTCGGGTCGTTTACGTTCAGAATACCTTTGAACTGGCTGATGGTTTCCATACCTTTGCGGTCCATCCACAAGTTGAGGAAGCGGATGTATTCTTCAATGATGGTAGCTGAATTCTGATAAAGCACACTGCATATCTCTACGGCCGAAGCACCTGCTAATATTGCCTTGACAACGCCTTCGGGCGAGTGGATACCACCGGAAGCAGCATAATCGAGTTTGTTTACGGCTGCCGAAGCGATGCCTATCCAGCGCAGGGCTTTGGACAAATCGGCTTCATTGCTGAATACGTTGCCGGATACTTGTATCATTTTCTCAATGTTGATGTCCGGCTGGTAGAAGCGGTTGAACAGCACTACTGCGGCGGCACCGTTGGCATACAGCTGGTCTATCAGAGCTATCGGATTGGTCAGGTTGTCACCCAGCTTCATGATGACGGGTATCTTGACCGTCTTCTTGATGTGGCTCAGAATGTCGATGTGGCGTTGCTCGAAGGTTCCATATGTATACTGTACATCCGTCTGCAGTGCAAGGATATTGATTTCCAGTGCGTCTGCGCCGGCTTCTTCTATTTTGGCGGCAAATTCCACCCAGTCGGCATTCTGATAGCAGTTGATGCTGGCTATGATGGGGATATTGCAAACCTTTTTGCTTTCCTTAATCAGGTTCAGATATTCACCCAGCTTATGTTCGCGGATATATCCTACAAGGTAGTCACTGCCTTCGGGGTACATGTTCGGGTCTCCCATCCAGTCAGCCTCCATCATGATTTGCTCTTCAAAGAGTGATTTTAGCACAATGGCACCTGCGCCGGCCTCAGATAGTTTCTGATTCTTGGCGGCGCTGTCTGTCAGTCCGGAGCTGCTGACGATAATGGGGTTTCTGAGTTTCAGCCCTGCAAAAGTAGTTTCTAATGTTGCCATGATAATGATTTTTTATGGTTAATAGTTTCTTTCTCCAAAAATCTTGCTTCCTACACGTATCAAGGTGCTCCCGGCTGCAATGGCCTCGTGATAGTCGTGAGACATCCCCATGGACAGTTCCCGGAATGACTCTGCATCGGCAAACCACTTGGCTTTCACTTCATTGAAGAAGCTATTTAAAGAACAAAACTCTGTTTTGATTTGTTCGTCATTGTCCGTATTTGTGGCCATGCCCATCAATCCGCATATCCGGATATGCTTGAGCTCTCTCCATTCACCGGCTGCCAGCATTTCCCGGCATTCGTCAAAGCTGAATCCAAACTTGGTCTCTTCTCGGGCAATGTGCAACTGCAGTAGGCAGTTGACGGTTTTTCCGGCTTTGGCAGCCTGCTTGTCCACTTCGGCCAACAGCTTGTAGGAGTCTATGCCATGAATCAGCGCTACGTAAGGAACGATATATTTTATTTTGTTTGTTTGCAGATGCCCGATGAAATGCCATTCTATGTCTTTGGGTAGACTTTCGTATTTGGCAGTCATTTCCTGCACCTTACTTTCTCCGAACACACGCTGGCCGGCACGATACGCTTCTTCTATCGCCTCGTTGGGGTGAAATTTGGAAACAGCCACCAGCCGTACCTTTTCAGGCAGTTCGCTCAGTACTTGTTTTAAATTCTCTGCAATCATCTTTTTAGGGGTTAATGAGTTAATGTGCCAATGTGCTAATGTGCTAATATGCTAATTGGCTGTGCTATGTTTATCTTGTGCTCTCACGCCGCAGGTCATTGGCATATTTGCACATTAGCACATTACGAAGCTCTGCTTCGTTACACTTCCGGTTTGTCGTCAGGCTCTGCACTGTACGGATATACATCCATAATGGCGGTTTCCGCTACAGATGCTATCTGATAATCGGCCATTGTGCCTTTCATGCCCTCATCCAGTTTCTTCACTGCATCACGCAGGTCGGCAGCCTGTACCAATACCTGGGTAGAGGTTTTCTTTTCCGCACCGCTTTTCTCGTCCAATGTGATGAAAACCAGTTTACATTTAAACCAGCGGTCGGCAGCTTCCTCTTCGCTGGGGAACAATTCGCTATAGTTGGCACGTTTGATGTCCGATACGGTGAACTCTCCCGAAATGAACGGCGTCATCTCTTCGATGATGCGTGCTTCCGCTTCCGTAAAACTGAGGGCATCCACCAAATACGGTTCGGTCACCTTCTTGTTCATTCCATTTTCCATTGTTTTCTCGTAACGGATCTTACATTCAAACCATGTATGCATTGCCATAATTTTCTGTTTTTAATTATTGATTTATTGTTAGTTAAGCTGCTTTATGCGTGCCTATGCCCGCCAAAAGCAGTGCAAAGATAGCCAAAAACTAAATGGATATAAAAAGTTGCCTTGCATTTTATGTGAAAATTTTATTGGAGAACCGGGACGGTACGTATGGGCATAAAAAAAGGAGTACCGCTGTACTCCAACCTTTGTTAACCTTAAATCTAATACTATGAAAAACACATTGCAAAGGTACGGACTTTTTCGACATTTGCAAGAGTAACGGGGTATAAAGTGTGTATTTGTAACACTTATTATATATTATGTCTTTGTACTACATCTTTTTTAAAACTTGAGGCGTGTTGCTGAAACATAAATTTGCATCTGCTTTGCTTCCACACTTCCACCCAACTCCTGTATCTCCCTATTCATCGGCATTTGCCCTGCGGTGGGAGCAACCTGAAAAGGTGGAAGCAAAATTTGCTTCCACCTGCCAAAAACGTCTGAGTTTTGCCGTAACTTATTATCCTCTACCATAATACCGCGCGTGGGTTACATAAATCGGTCGATGTAGTTTTCCTGCATTTTCGAGTTTGCCCGACTATGAATAGTGGAGTCTAATGTCTTTTAAGTTGCTGTACAATACGTTTGCACCTTGTGCGCAATAGGCGCGGGCTACGTACTTCATCTGTAAAAGCCCTGGAGTTAGTGACGCCTAACGGCCATGAACAACCCTGCTAACGGCCATGAAGCAATCGTTTGACGGCCATAAGCAGAGCTGTTCATGGCCGTTAGGCGTTATTAATTTCCTATGCAACAGTGGACAAACAAAGGGTGAAAAGCAAAGGAATGCTTGTGTTTTAAATAGAAATTCACGGGCTTGCACTCTCTCTCCATAGATTATGGAAGTGGGCTTTTATTTCACTTGCGTTTTGTGCGATAAATTCCCATTTATCAGCAGGCATCTTTGCGAAACTTCAATAATGCATTTATGAGGGTAAGATATTGGAATGTAGAATGATATATTGGAAATGATGAGGTGTTTTTTAAACGTTCGTTTAATGAACGCAAAGATAAGCTGTATTTTTTGAACTAACAAAATGTTTAATAAAAATATTTCCTAAGTGTTTTCTGTCTCATCTTAATGCATTGAAATTTAGTAGTATACATCTAATATTTAACATCTTAAAGTTCTGTTCCTTTTTAACTTTTATACCTCTACTTATTTTCTTAAAAATAGACGTTTATTAAACGAACGTTTATTGGACATTTCTATGGTCTAATATCTTCTTTAATAGCTTATTATCATTGCAAAAGTGTACAATACGGTTTGGGTGGGAAAATGTCTCGTTCAAACCGCGAAGCGCACCCGGAACTGAGCTGATTCATTCGAAAGAAAATTCCTAAGTGACTGAACAACAGAAATATTGGTTTGCAGCCCGCACCCGTGACAAGCAGGAATTCACAGTCCGGAAATCTCTGGACCGACTTAAATCGGAAGAACATTTGGACCTTGACTATTATCTTCCCACGCGTTTTGTCATTTCGCAATTGAAGTATCGCCGTAAGCGTAGCGAAGTTCCAGTAATCCGTAATCTGGTGTTTGTTCATTCCACCAAGCAGACAGCCTGCGATATATCCAACATCTATAATGTCCCCCTTTTTTATATGAAGGACCTTTCCACGCATTCCATGCTGGTGGTGCCGGATAAGCAAATGGAGGATTTTATGTTCGTGATGGATCTGAATCCTGACGGTGTCAGCCTTAATAGCGAAATTCTTACTGTTGGGCATAAAGTAAAAGTTATCAAAGGCGAATTCAGCGGTATTGAAGGTGAGGTTGCCATCGAAGCCAATAAAACATACGTCGTTATCCGTATTAAAGATCTTTTGACGGCAAGTGTCAAAGTCCCCAAATCTTATCTGAAAATAATCGGGTGACTTCTAAATAAGTATAATCTTATATTTTAATCATATATCATAATAATGAATGATTTAACTTCCCGTGCTCTTGAGCTTCAACATGCAGCTCATGAGCTGATGTATCTTGGTATGGACGGTGAGCCGGTCTATTCCGACACTTTTTGCCGGTTGAATAAGGAAGTGCTTGTTAAGTCCGATTCTCTTTTTTCTGCTCAGAGTTCCGATGTTGAGGAGGAGGCGAATTTGTGCTTGGCTCTTTTGATGGGGTATAATGCTACCATTTATGATTATGGAGATAAAGAGCGGAAAAAACAGGTGGTTTTAGAGCGTATCTATAATGTTCTGGAGAAGCTTCCCGTTTCTTTGCTTAAGGTCCATTTACTGGTTTATACCTATGGTGAGGTTTATGAAGAATCCATGCGATGCGAAACTTATAACATAATGAAAAACTGGAATATGTTAGATTTATCTACTGAGCAAAAGAAGGTAATAGATATTTTGAAAAATATTGAGGAGAATCCGTATCCTTTAGAGATCATTGAGTAATAGTGGTATAACTTAGTGTTAACTGTGATATAATTTCCGAGTATATAAAAATAGTAAAATTCAGACTCTAACCCTTTTCTCATGTAATCTTGATTATTTAGGATTTAAGGTTAAAGAACAGTAGTTCTTTGCTTAATAATTACTTATTTATACATATATTAATAATGTATTTTAATGGATTCTTCTACGCGTGTTGTTGTTAATACTGGTATTCAGTACGTGCGTACAGTGGTACAAGTGGCTATAATGCTTTATACCTCAAGAGTTGTACTTGATAATCTTGGAGTAGAAGATTATGGAATATACAATCTTGTAGGAGGAGTTATAGCTATGCTTTCTTTTATTCAGATAAATTTAGCTAATACCACTATACGGTATCTTTCATATCATCATGGGAAAAATGATATGCCAATGGTGATTAAAATCTTTAATAATAGTCTTTGTATACAACTTTTTTTTGGATTGGTTATATGTGTTCTATTAGTTTGTGCTACTGATTTTGTGTTTGCCAATATGTTAAATATAAGCATGGAAAGACTGTCTGTGGCAAAGGTTGTATATTATCTAATGATTGGCTCTCTATTTTTTAATCTTGTTAGTACTCCATATTTTGCATCTCTTATATCTCATGAGAATCTTGTTTATTCATCTATGGTACAGATTGTCGATTCCATTCTTAAAGTACCCATTGTTGTTTCTTTAATTTATGTTACATTTGATAAATTAATTTGGTATTCTTGTGGCTCTTTATTTCTTGTGATATTTAATTTTATATTATATTATATTTATTGCAGAAAGAAATATGAAGAATGCCGTCATTTTAATTTTAGAACTTTTGAATATTCTTTGTTTAAAGAGATGTTCTCATTTATGGGATGGAATGTATATGGGACTTGTTGTATTGTAGGTCGTGGGCAAGGTGTGGCAATACTTTTGAATAATTTTTATTCAGCTGCGATTAATGCTGCCTATGGAATAGGTAATCAAGTAGCTGGACAGTTGAATTTTTTATCTAATGCATTAACTACAGCTATTAATCCTCAAATAATAAAAGCTGAAGGTGCAGGTGATAGACAGAAGATGTTTCGATTGGCAGAAATCTCATGTAAGTTTTCTTTTTTGTTGATGTCAATGATAAGTGTACCTGCATTTATATTTATGGATAAGTTGCTTGCTATTTGGCTAAGGGAAGTTCCTGATTATACAACGATGTTTTGTAGGATGTTTCTTTTGGCTATTCAGATTGATTTGTTAACTATGAATATGGCAGTGGCTAATCAAGCTGTGGGTAATGTTAAAGTCTATAGTATATGTATTAATACTATAAAGATTCTAACTTTACCTATAGTTTATATTATTTTAAAAATGGGGTACTCAGCCGAAATGGTAATGTTGGTATATGTGTTGTTTGAATCAATTTGTGCTGTCGGACGTATTTTGTTTTTACATATAAATATAAATCTTTCAATTATGCAGTATCTTAGAAACGTTTGTTTTGGGGGGATTCCTGTTTTTATATTAAATGCATTGATTTGTTTTTATATTAGTAGATATTTTATAAATTGGTTATTTTTGTTGATATTTTTATCTGCTGTTCAAACTTTATTTTTTGCTTTTCTGTTTGGTTTGAGAGAAGACGAAAAGAGTATAATAAAGAAAATATTTATAAAATTAAAAAATAATGAAAGATGAAAATTGTGAAAAAATTAAGAATGTATTGAGGGTTATTTTTTATCCTCTTGTACTCATTCGTCGCAAGATTTTTGTTTATTTATGTGAGTATTATAGGAAACGTGACTTAAAAAAACTTGCTTCTTTATTATATTATAATATTTCTCACAAAAAAATCAATTGGAGTTCTCCGAAAAATTTGAATGAAAAAATCAATTGGTTGAAATTCAATTCTGACACTTCTGTTTGGACAAAGCTTGCTGATAAATATCTAGTACGAGATTATGTGAAAGAGCGTGGCCTTTCCAGTATTTTAGTGGAACTCTACGGTGTTTGGGATGATGCTTGTGATATTGATTTCAACCTATTACCGACATCATTTGTGCTTAAGACAAATCATGGTTGTGGTACTATTATTGTTGTTAAGAATAAAAATAGTATAAATGAGGATGAAGTAAGAAAACAACTGAATACTTGGCTTCAATTGAAATTCGGAACAATTTACGCAGAACCTCATTATAATAGTATAAAACCTAAGATTATAGCTGAGGAGTATTTAAAGAATGATAATGCTAATTCTACCTCTTTGGTTGATTATAAGGTATTTTGTTTAGAAGGGAAACCTTATTCAATTTTGGTATGTGCTGACAGAGTATTATATAAAGGTTGTTGTTTGGCATGGTATGATTTAGAATGGAATCCAAAACCAGATATGCTGTCAGGTGGTCATAAGCAGGATTGTGTGACGATTGAAAAACCTACATGTTTGTCTGATATGTTACAAGCTGCTGAAATTTTGTCAAAAGGCCATCATCAAGTCCGGATTGATTTTTATATTACAAATGGCAAATTGTATTTTGGTGAAATGACGTTTACTTCTTTAGGGGGATATATGAGCTATATTGCCCCTAAATATCTAGACGAAATGGGTAGTTTGATTCATTTATAATGATAAGATATTCCTTAAATTAATTTAGCTTTTATGAATATTGCAATTGTTGGTACTGGCTATGTAGGTTTGGTATCAGGGACTTGTTTTGCCGAAATGGGGGTAAATGTCACTTGTGTAGATGTAAATGCAGAGAAAATAAAATTATTACAGTCTGGCCAATTACCTATTTATGAGCCTGGATTGGATGAAATGGTACTTCGTAATCATCGTGAAGGTCGTTTAAATTTTACTACTGATTTGATTTCTTGTCTTGATAATGTTGATATTGTATTCAGTGCTGTAGGTACACCCTCTGATAGTGATGGCTCTGCTGATCTCCAATATGTCTTATCTGTAGCTCGTTTATTTGGTCAGAATATTAAGAAATATACTATTCTTGTTACTAAATCTACCGTTCCTGTAGGTACAGCTCAGAAAGTAAAGGCTGTTATTTGTGAAGAACTTGATAGCCGTGGTGTAGAAATACCGTTTGATGTGGCTAGTAACCCGGAGTTTTTGAAGGAAGGTGCAGCTATTAAAGATTTTATGAGTCCTGATCGTGTAGTAGTGGGGGTAGAATCGGAGAAGGCAAAAGAGATGATGACCAAACTCTATCGTCCTTTTTTGCTTAATAACTTTCGTGTTATCTTTACTGATATATCTAGTGCGGAGATGATTAAATATGCAGCAAATTCTATGCTGGCTACTCGCATCTCTTTTATGAACGATATAGCGAATCTTTGTGAGTTAGTAGGTGCTGATGTGAATATGGTACGTAAAGGGATTGGCAGTGATAGCCGTATTGGAAGTAAATTTCTCTATCCGGGTTGTGGTTATGGAGGTAGTTGCTTTCCTAAAGATGTGAAAGCACTTATTAAAACGGCTGAGAAGAAGGGGTATCAGATGCAGGTGTTAAAAGCTGTGGTAGCTGTGAATGAGAGTCAAAAAACTATTCTTTATAATAAACTGAAGAAGTATTATAGAGACAATTTGCGAGGAAAGACTATTGCTTTGTGGGGGCTTGCTTTCAAGCCGGAAACTGATGATATGCGTGAGGCCACTGCACTTGTCACCATAAAGTTGTTGTTAGAAGCTGGCTGTATTATTAAGGTGTTTGACCCTGTGGCCATGAATGAATGTAAACGTCGTATTGGTGATGCAATTACATATGCTAATGATATGTATGATGCTGTACTTGACGCCGATGCATTGTTGGTACTTACAGAATGGAAGCAGTTTCGTTTACCAAGTTGGGGCGTTATTGTCAAAAGTATGAAAAATTGTGTAGTGGTAGATGGCAGGAATATTTATGATTCTGACGAGTTGGAGCAATTAGGAATTCAATATTACTGCATAGGGAAATAATAAACTGTATGTTGAAACGTAATTTAATTAGTATCATAATTCCGGTATACAATGCTTCTGCTTTTATCTCCAATACTATTGATAATCTTTTAGCACAAGAAGTAGAAAAAGAGTTATTATTGGTAAATGATGGTTCTACTGACAATAGTCTGAATATTCTGAATGATTATGCTCAAAAGTATTCATGTATAACCTTAATTCCGCAACACTATTATAAAATATTTTTTTTAAGTACCTGAGCAA
>NZ_QTMC01000024.1:46483-46743 GCF_003602965.1 Bacteroides sp. AF25-5LB | reverse complement strand
TGTTTTTTAAAGGAAACTGGGATAAGGAAAGGAAGGGACACATTATATATATACGCGCGAGAAATACAAGCTCCAATTCATACCTTGACATAGACCACAGAACGGCCGGCACCGCGCTTGCGGAACACAAAGAGAACTGACAATAAACCTGCGAAAGGCTACATCCGGAAAGCACGGAAACTAAACGGGAACTAATGAACAACTTTTCTCACCACAGATATGTTGCTTTCTTTCCACACCCGTGTTTCTTTCTTACCACA
>NZ_QTMC01000024.1:0-46473 GCF_003602965.1 Bacteroides sp. AF25-5LB | reverse complement strand
CCCGTGTTTCTTTCTTACCACAGCTGTGGTAAGAAAGAAACACGGGTGTGGAAAGATTAGTTCTTAGGGAAAAATAAGGTGGTACATCGCAGTTTGTATCCTAATTCTTAGCTACCATCTATACGTCATACAGCGACAATCAGTAGAAGCCTTTATCAAGTCCACTTCTGTGCCCTACCCAAAGAACGCACAGCGGCAGCAAACTCTTCCCGAGGAATGATAGCCTTATTACGTGTCTTCAAACGATTATTATAAACGGTCTGAGGTGAATAATGCAAGAATTCGGCAATCTTCACACTATCAGTGATACCTAAACGCACCAAAGCATAAATGCGCAATTCCGTATTCAGCAACTCACCATCTTTTAGCACAATCTGCTCGTCAGGATGGAGCAAGGCATTGAAGTCACTTACAAAATCCGGATAAATGTGCAAGAAGATAGCATCAAAGTTATGATAGAACTCTTTCAGCTCATTCTGTGCCATAGAATGAGTATCGGTTAATGCTTTCACATCCTCCAACTGATTTGCCTTAAGCTTACGATTGATATTTTTCCGATACTCATCCAGCTTGCTGATATAATTGGAACAAATGGAAAAAACATAACCTATGTATTCCTCCTTCACATAGTTGGATTCACGAAGCTGATTATTGGTATCTCTCAGCTGTTCATTCAAAGAAGTAAGCTGTACATTCGTTTCTGCCACTTGTCCGTGCATTTTCGAAAGTTCTTCCACATGCTTATTCAAGCGGTTGTTTGCCTCATTCAGCTGTTGGCGCGACTGCTTCAACCGCTTCATCTGCTTATATATATACAGAAAAGCAAACAAGGATATCAAGGACAAGACACTGACCAATACCAAATACATACGTAACCGCGCTTCTTGCTTCTGATTACGTTCCTGATAAATCTGATGAATGGTGTCCTGCACCGCAGAGATGCCTACTACTCTCACCCGGTTCCGATATGCCAAGGCATTCTGCAAGCAGTAACTCATGTAGACATAGGCATGGTCAATATCACCCAAACTAAAAAGCACCCCCGCCAGCTCTTCCAGCGAAGCAATATCTTTATTGGAGATACGTACATCGGCCATAGCAGAATATATCAGGTAAGTCAGATAATTTTCTTGCTCATCGGACTCGCGATAAAAGCAAGCCAGCACGTAAGCATTCATGGCATCACGCCGAGTATCGAATGCAGAATTAAAGATTCCCTTCTGCAAACGCTCCTTAAAAACATACATACTGTCCGTACCTTGCACTACCTGCCCCTTATACCACAAGAACAAGGGATGTTCAGGGGTAAGAACCATATTCAAGGAGTCTTTGTAAACACGTTCCAACTGTGCATAATGTTCATGCAAAGTGGCCATTTCACTACCGGTATACTGATTGAAATGCGAATACAGATACAGCATTTGTCCATAATAGTCCACTAACAATTCTTTGGGGAGCGAACCGCCTGAAACTCCGCGCAATTCATCCTGGGCTTCTTTCAACAAACCGGTGGCAGCCAACAGAAAAGACTTTTTTATCTTCCACTCCATCTGCCGGTATTTATCATTCTGCCTATAAACTATATCCAAATTATCTACCACATAATTCATTGCAGAATCGGCATTATAGACACAATACTCATCATAAAGATTTTTATTCAACCAATATCTCTCCTCCAAAGTACGCACATCCTTTTGAAGCTTGTGCAACTGAGCAATCTTCGCCTCTTTAAGCATAACAAACGTGTTTTTCTGCGCAATCAGAGAGTCAAGGCGTACCAGTAGTTCTTTTATCTTTTCACTGTAAGGTGCCGCATTCAGGAAAGTACACCCCACCAGCAAAAACAGCAAAGCTATGATTTTTCTTTTCATTTCTATTATTTACATAAAGCAGAGAGCACAAAGATAAATTAATCTATCTAAAGATAAGCTACTTCTACCCTAAAAAAGTACACTAAAATTAAGAGCTATTTCGATCGTTTGAAGTAATAACACAGTATGTCCAAACCTACTTCCATAGTAGCAAACCTTTACTTTACCCACTAACCACAAACATTATAATACACTGATTTTATGATATTTAAATTTTATACAGACTTACTTCCACACATTACCCACCTATCAGACAAATAGGGTTGTCCACTATCTTTGCAAACAGAAAGGAAAGTGTACTATGGAAAAACAACTAATCCCTATTAGAACATACTTTTCTAAATAAATCAAATCTTTTAATAAAAGTACTATGAGAATGATTACAAGAAATCTTCTTACGCGGAGTTACAAGCTCCTTCTGACATTACTCGTACTGCTAATGTCAACAAATGCATTTGCCCAACGATTGACAGCTACGGGTAAAGTAGTAGATACCGCAGGCCTGGAGGTCATCGGCGCATCTGTATTGGAAAAGGGAACAACAAACGGTGTTGTCACCAATCTAGACGGAGAGTTTTCCCTAAGTGTAGAACAAAATGCCACACTGGTAATATCTTTCATCGGCTATAAAACGATGGAGGTAAAAGCAACCACCAACATGAATGTCACATTGCAGGAAGACAACGAACTGCTGGACGAAGTGGTAGTCATCGGCTATGGAAGTGTAAAACGCAAAGACGTAACCACTGCCGTATCTACGGTTTCTACAAAGGATTTGGATCAGCGCCCCATTGTATCGGCCGCCCAAGCCCTACAAGGCAAAGCAGCTGGTGTGTCGGTTATGCAGCCCAGCGGCGAACCGGGCGGTGGTATGAGTATCCGTGTACGTGGTACCACCTCATTCAATGGTAGCAACGACCCGCTCTACGTAGTGGATGGTGTACCTGTAGACAATATCAACTTCTTATCACCCAATGATATCGAAAGCCTCTCTATCTTAAAGGACGCTTCATCGGCAGCCATCTATGGTTCACGTGCAGCCAACGGTGTAGTACTAATTACGACCAAAGCCGGAGCAGAAGGCAATGCCAAAGTAGCACTGAACGTACAATATGGTATGACGAAAGTGGCCAAAAGCATGGAGGCTTTGAATACAGAGCAATACCGTGAATTACAGAAAGAGATTGGCGCCGTCAATCCCGCTGACCTTGAAGGTTTAACAGACCAAACAGACTGGTTTGACGAGGTTTACAAAACCGGACAGACTCAGAACTATCAAGTGTCCGTGTCTAACGGAAACGAAAAGATGAAATACTTCCTCTCTGCCGGTTATCTGGATGAAAAAGGAATTTTGGAAGGTACGTACTTCAAACGATACAGCTTCCGTGCCAATATCGACAACCAAATACGCAGTTGGCTGAATGTAAGTGCCAATATCTCCTACTCCGATAACATCGGAAACACCGGCATCATTTCCGGAACAGGTGCCAACCGTGGAGGTGTAGTCCTTTCGGTTATCAATACACCGACCTATGCTCCTATTTGGGACCCTGAAAAGCCGAATCAATACAATAAGAACTTCTATGGGGTAAATATCATGAACCCGATGGAAAACCTAGCCCGCCAGAAAAACAACAAAAACAAGGAAAACCGCCTCATCGCATCCGGAGCCGCTACCATCAGCTTCCTGCCCAACCTGAAGTTGAAATCATCTGTAGCACTGGACCGCCGCAACGGTGTAAGCACTACATTTCTCGATCCAATATCAACTACCGACGGACGCAACAGTTTCGGAACAGCCTCTGACAACCGAAACATGAATACCGTATTGGTTTTCGATAATGTATTAACTTACAACACCAACATCAAGAAACATGGTATCGACGTCATGGCAGGTTCTTCCTACACCAAATCAGACTATACCAACAGCTATATTAATGGTTCACACTTCCGGGACGATAAAATACACACTCTGAATGCCGCCAATAAAATTTCATGGGACGGTACCGGATCAGGAGCCTCACAGTGGGCTATCTCTTCCTATTTTGCCCGTGTGTCCTACAATTATGACAGTAAGTACATGCTTACCATGAACATGCGTGCCGACGGTTCATCCAAGCTGCATCCCGACCATCGCTGGGGCATTTTCCCCTCCTTCTCGGCTGCCTGGCGTATTTCGTCAGAGAAATTCATGAAAGACATTACTTGGATTGATGACTTGAAGCTTCGCGGCGGCTGGGGACAGACCGGTAACCAAAGCGGCATAGGTGATTACTCATATCTGCAACGCTACAACATCAACCGCATACCGTGGTTTGAAGAAGGCAACGACCATGCAGTTCCCGGTATCAGCCAAGCCAACCTTAGAACAAGTGACCTGAAATGGGAAACCACCAGCCAAACCAACATCGGTCTTGACTTAACTGTGCTGAACAATAGACTGACCTTCAGCATGGATTACTATTACAAGAAGACAACAGACATGTTGATGAATGTAAGTCTGCCTGCAGGTGCAGCAGCAACTACCAGCATCACCCGTAATGAAGGCGAAATGACCAATAAAGGATTTGAATTCTCACTCAATTCTCACAACCTGACCGGCGAATTCTCTTGGGACACAGACTTCAACATATCTTTCAACAAGAACAAGCTGACTAAGCTATCATTACAAAAAGTCTATACAGCAGCAAGCAGTGCCGAGGTAGTAAAGGAAAACATCGTACGCAATGAACCGGGACGTCCTTTGGGTGGCTTCTACGGCTACATCAGTGACGGTGTAGATCCCGAAACCGGTAACTTGATTTATCGCGACCTCAACGAAGACGGCAAAATTTCCACTTCTGACCGTACCTATATCGGCGATCCGAATCCCGACTTCATCTACGGATTGACGAACACTTTTACTTGGAAAGACCTTAGTCTGAGCATCTTCATTCAGGGAAGCTACGGAAACGACATCTTCAATGTGTCCCGCATGGAAACCGAAGGTATGTATGACGGTAAAAACCAATCAACAGAAGTTTTGAAACGATGGAGGATTCCCGGACAGATTACCAGTGTTCCGAGAGCCAACTTCAACATCAAGAACTCCACTTACTTTGTAGAAGATGGCAGTTATCTGCGTGTCAAAGACATCTCACTCTCTTACAACATCCGTTGCCGCCAGTTTAAGAAATGGGGTATCAGCCGCGTACAACCCTACTTCACTGCAAGCAATTTGCTAACCTGGACCAGTTATTCCGGTATGGACCCTGAAGTAAACCAATATGGCAACAGCGGTTCCGTACAAGGTATCGACTATGGAACCTATCCACAGAGTAAAGCATTCGTTTTCGGTATCAATGTTGAATTCTAAAAAAAAGAAGAAATAACTTATGAAATCAAAGCATATATATAAAAGTATAGCTTGCGGTGTACTGTTGGCACTAACCGCAACCTCATGTGATCTGGACTATAATCCGGTAGACAGCTACTCGGATGTAACGGAAGGAGTGGACAAAACAGATGAAAAACCTATTTTCAACAGTGTGCAAGATGTGGAAACCTCAATGGTAACCCTTCATAAAAAATTCCGCGACCAGCAGGAGCACTGGTATGTCGACAAACTGCTTATCGGTGACGCCCACTCCGACAATGCATACGCCGGAACAACGGGTGCAGAAGTAGTACCTTATGAAACCAATTCCATTGAAGGATCTAATTCCGTACTAAAACGTGACTGGGACCGTTTTCTGGGTGATATTGCCGAAGCCAACCGCATCATCGTAGGCTGTGAGCAACTCAAGGCCCTCAGCGACAGTGAACGTGGCAAATATCAATCACAAGCCAAGATATTCCGTGCCATGGTAATGTTCGATATGGTACGTTTATGGGGGAATTTCCCTGTCATCACTACCGTGGGTGGTGACATCACCGAAGACAACGTAGAAGAGATGTACCCGACCTACTTTCCTCCACAGAATACAGCTGAAGAGGCTTATGCCCAAATAGAAAAAGACTTGACTGAAGCTGTGGAAAACCCCAACACACCGACAAACGATGCATCCGACAAGAGCATACTTACCAAATCGGTGGCACGTGCCATGCTTGCCAAAGTCTATGCAGAAAAGCCTCTGCGCGATTATGCAAAAGTTATCAAATATGCCGACGAATTGGCTGCCGACGGCTTCGACCTTGTAGAAGACTTCAGCGACCTTTGGGCTTATGATACAGAAAAAAAAGACTGCCGGGTACGCAATACTAAAGAAGCTATTCTCGAAGCTCATTTTCCTCCTGGTTCAGGTAACTGGTGTACGTGGATGTTTGGCCGCAACTTAAGCAACTGGGATGAAAGCTTTACCTGGGCCAAATGGATTACCCCTTCCCGCGACCTTATCCGCCTCTATGAGGAGCAAGGAGACACGAAACGCTACAATGAGTCTGTTGTATGGTACGAGTGCGGATGGAGCAACTATTATCCGGCAGACCATTATGCTTTCATGTACAAATGCCGCTCTGCTTTCAACAGTATCATTTATCTGAGATATGCCGACATCCTACTTCTTAAGGCTGAAGCCAAAATTATGGGAGAAACTCCCGACCTGAACGGTGCAGCCGACATTATTGACCGCATCCGTAACCGTGCCGGACTGGGTAAACTTCCACAAAGCACCCGTAGCAGTAAAGAAGCATTGCTCCAAGCTTATATGGACGAACGCCGTATGGAACTTGCTTTTGAGGGACAACGCTGGTACGACCTTTGCCGCCTCAATAAGGTAGAAGAAGTGATGAACGCCGTTTATGCCAAAGACAGTGGCCGCCTTGCACAAGAGAATTTGTTTAATGAAAACTCTTATCTACTCGCAATCCCTCAGGGAGCCATTGACCAGAATGAGAATTTGGTACAGAATCCAGGCTATTAACAATAAAAAGTAATATAAAAATCAATAGAATATGAATTTGAAAAATATATTCACTACCGCATTAGGCTGCTTCGCTGTATTGGCAGCCTGCGGCAATGATAATGACAGTGACGTCACTCCTACACCAGACCAACCTACAGAAGAGGCAAAAGATGTTACTATCTATGTGACGAACACCAGCCGTACTTACGACTTGAAAAAGTCTGGACTGGCCTTCGGCACCGGAAGCAACATGTCACCTTCTACCGTGACACTCGACCCCACCACCCGTTATCAGGAAATGGACGGTTTTGGCGCAGCCATTACTGGCTCTACCAGTTACAACCTGATGCAAATGACACAAGAGAACCGCACGAAGTTTCTGACTGAGACATTCTCGGATAAAGAAGGCTACGGCTTCAGCTATGTACGTATTGCCATCGGTTGTTCCGACTTCTCATTCAGTGAATTTACTTGCTGTGACGAAAAGGGACTTGAGCACTTTGCCCTTCCGATGGAAGACACCAAGTATGTAATTCCTATATTGAAGGAAATTCTAGCAATCAATCCTACTGTCAAAGTGATTGCTGCTCCATGGACATGTCCGAAGTGGATGAAAGTGAAAAGCCTGGAAGAACGTGTACCCTTTGACTCATGGACCAGCGGACACTTGAACCCCGAATATTACAGAACGTATGGCGAATATTTCGTAAAATGGATACAAGCTTTCGAAAAGGAAGGTATCAAAATCCACGCTGTGACTCCGCAGAACGAACCGCTGAACCACGGTAACTCAGCATCCTTGTTTATGGGATGGGAAGAAGCCCGTGACTTCATCAAGACCGGCCTGGGTCCCGCTTTCAAAGAAGCCGGAGTTGCCACAAAGATTTATGTTTTCGACCATAACTATAACTACGACAATCTGGCCGATCAAAAAAGTTACCCCACCAAGATTTATGATGATGCGGAAGCCTCACAGTACATTGCAGGTGCTGCCTACCACAATTATGGCGGTAACCGTTCCGAACTGCTGAACATCCATAAGCTTTACCCCAACAAGGAATTGCTTTTCACAGAAACATCCATCGGCACCTGGAACTCCGGCCGCGATTTAGAAGCACGTCTGCTTAACGATATGGAAGAAATAGCATTGGGGACAGCCAACAACTGGTGCCGCGGTGCCATTGTGTGGAACCTGATGTTAGACAGTGACCTGGGACCGGTAAGCCCTTCAGACGGTTCTTGCAAGACCTGCTACGGTGCAGTAGATATCGACAATACAAACTATTCTAAAATTGTCCGCAATTCCCATTATTACCTTATCGGCCACATGTCTTCAGTCGTGAAACCAGGTGCTGTACGTATCGGAACGACTGGTTACACTGCCAATGGGGTCACCTACTCGGCCTTTGAAAACACTGACGGCACCTATGCCTTCGTATTGGCAAACAACAATGCAGATGCCAAACGAATTACTGTAAGTGACGGCACTCACTACTTCTCCTACGAAGTACCGGCTAAAGCAGTCGTTTCTTATCGTTGGAAAAAATAAGACTAACAAATTAAACAGAAGATTATAATGAAAAACTTTAAATACTATCTGATGGCATTGGCAAGCATAGCCATGCTGAATGCCTGCAGCGATGACGATCCGGTTCCCGGCAACCCGACAATGGACTTTCAGGCAGAACCTTCTTCAGCCTTGTTCGGCGACAGTCTGCCTTTTACAATCAAAGCTTCGGACGCAGATGTACCTCTTTCTACACTGAAAGCACAGTTATACTTCAGTGACGAAATGGTTTCCGAAACTGTAATCCGTACCAAAGTTAGCGGACAAGAGTATAACGGGAAAATATATGTTCCCTATCTGGCAAACATTCCCAACGGAACAGCTACACTGAAGTTTATCCTGCAGAACATCAACTTTACGATTACAGAAAAAAGCTACGACGTGGCGCTGAGTCGTCCGGACTTCCCCTACCTGACTCTGATTTCTGGAGACCAAGAATACCGCATGGAAAAAGTCGCAGCCAATCAGTATAGTGTGACCAGTGAATTTGCACAAAAAGTGAAAGGTTACATCAAAGCTCCTAAAGTAGGCGCCAACGGCAATGAAATCAATTTCGGATGGAGTAACGGTGCCATCACACAAGGTACTTCCAGTGAGATTACTTTCTCCAGTCTGTCAGCCGGGAAGTATTCCATCTCCTTCAACACGCTGACTTATGCGGCCGCCCCTTTCGTGAAATTGTTACTGAACGGCTCTGAAATGGAAATGGTGGATGATAACCATTACAGCATCGACCTCAACCTGAAACAAGGGGACAACATCACCGCAGATATTCCCAACTTCAACCAGTACTGGATAGATCCCGACTTCTTCAAAAAGAATGAAGACGGTTCACTGAAATTTTTACCCATCGACGGAACTTACCGTATCATTGCCAATCTGGACCTAAATTATTTGGAAGTATTGAAAATGAACGGAACAAGTACCGATACACTGAACGATGACGGAACCGGTGCCCTTTGGATTATCGGTGATGGCATCGGTAAGCCCTCAGTAGCAACCAATGCCGTAGGTTGGACCACAGAGAAAGGGCTCTGCATGTCACAGATTGAAGCAAAGAAATATCAGGTGACGGTAGTAGCGGGAGAGCAAATCAAATCAGATGACATCAACTTCAAGTTCTTCCACCAGCAAGGTTGGGGAGGTGAATATAAAAACGATGCCTTGTCTACCACCAGTGACCTAGTATTTATAGGTGACGGTACCAATGGACGTGATGCCGGCAACTTGGGACTCGTAAAAGGCAAAAGTTTGGAAAACGGTGTTGCTTACCGGTTCACTGTTGACGTAACGGCAGGTATCTCTTCGGCAGTTCTGACAGTAGAAAAGGTAGAAAGATAGACGGATAACGCAGAAGATTAACTAAATGAGAAAGGGGCTGGCTCTATAAAAGAGTTCAGCCCCTCTTGTTTATGCAGAATATATGTTCCGGATTTAGCTTAAACCTTCTTTCGCCTCCTCTTGTGGAATACGTACCGAAGTGTAAAGCTCAAGAATGGCGGCTATCGTCAGAGACACAATCCATTCATTGCCCCTTGTAAAGAGCATAAATGCCCCCGTAAGCACCAGCAAAAGTGCACCGAATATTTGCTGCCGACGCAGGCGTTTGACGGTGGGACTTTTACACTTGGACGGAGAATTGATTTGTGCCAAAGCAACCATCGTAGCACCGACAGTATATATATAAGGTGAAAGAGGCCAGCCCGTAATATAAACGGCAGCTCCAGCCAGGAGCATCACGGCCCCTACTGCAAAAAGGGCGGGTATCAGTTGTTTCATTCTTCTATATCTTCTTCAAATACATAAATATCCTCATTGGGCTTTTTCATCAGATACTTCTCACGGGCAATCCGTTCGATGGCACCGGAGTCGACGGCAAGTTCATTGAGCCGTTCGGTATTCTCCTCGTATTCCTTGCGGTACTTTTCTATTTCATCGCGCAGACGGCTTTCTTCCCGGGCGTAACCCAAACGGCGTACAACACTGTTCTCATCCAGGAACCCGATAATTACAGCAAACAACGCAAGCGTAATCAAATATTTATGCTTGCGGACAAAAGACCAGAGAGAAGCAAGTTTATCCATCTCGTTATCTACTATTTAGCAATTTATCATTCATGATGGAACTTGCCCATCATATAACTTCACGTCACAAAGATAAGAGGAATAACCGAAAGATTTCTTTTTTTTGTGTACATTTGCACAAAAAGCAAAGAATATCCCGAATATGGAAAACTATATCGTATCTGCACGGAAATATCGTCCCTCGACCTTTGAGTCTGTGGTAGGCCAACGTGCACTGACCACTACCTTGAAGAATGCCATTGCCACCGGAAAATTGGCGCATGCCTATCTTTTTTGCGGTCCGAGAGGCGTGGGAAAAACGACCTGTGCCCGTATCTTTGCTAAAACAATCAACTGCATGAGTCCCACAGCAGACGGTGAAGCATGCAACCAGTGTGAATCCTGCACTGCCTTCAATGAGCAACGCTCCTACAATATCCATGAACTGGATGCCGCCTCAAACAACTCTGTAGATGACATCCGCCAATTGGTGGAGCAGGTACGCATACCACCTCAGATAGGTAAATACAAAGTATATATCATTGACGAGGTACATATGCTGTCCGCCTCGGCTTTCAATGCTTTCCTGAAAACACTGGAAGAGCCTCCACGCCATGCCATATTCATCCTTGCCACTACCGAGAAGCACAAGATACTGCCCACCATCCTTTCACGCTGCCAAATATATGATTTCAGCCGGATTGGTGTGGAAGATACCGTAGCACACCTCGCATATGTCGCCTCCAAAGAAGGTATCACTGCTGAACCGGAAGCGTTGAATGTCATTGCCCTCAAAGCAGACGGCGGTATGCGCGACGCACTATCCATCTTCGACCAGGTGGTAAGCTTCACCGGAGGACACATCACCTATAAGAGCGTGATTGAAAACCTCAATGTGCTGGACTATGAATACTACTTCAAACTAACCGGATTCTTTCTTGAGAACAAAATCAGTGACGCGTTGCTATTACTGAATGATGTGCTCAACAAAGGCTTCGACGGCAGCCACTTCATCACCGGACTTTCATCCCACCTGCGCGACTTGCTTGTCAGCAAAGACCCGGCGACACTGCCGTTGCTTGAAGTGGGCGCAAGCATCCGCGAACGTTACCAAGCACAAGCACAGCAATGCCCCCTCCCTTTTCTTTACCGTGCCATGAAGCTCTGCAACGATTGTGACCTGAACTACCGTGCCAGTAAAAACAAACGGCTACTGGTAGAGCTTACTCTGATACAAGTGGCACAACTGACCGCCGAGGAGGACGACGGTACCAATGGGCGCAGCCCTAAACAAGCTATAAAACCCATATTCACGCAGCCTGCCGCCGTTCAGCAGCCACAAGCCACTGCTGCCATGCCCCAACAAACTGTACAGCCGGCAGTACAACCAAACAGAACTCCTCAACCTGCTGCTACGCAGCATGGCAATACTACAACTCCACATGCTACACCTGCTGCCGTATTAATGGCGCAAGGGAGAGAAGAGAAAAAAATTCCGGTCATGAAAATGTCCGGATTAGGGGTCTCCATCAAACGCCCCCATATAGAAGAGGAACAAAGAAACCCTTCATCTAACCCTACTGCCGCCCACCAAGCAGCACAACCGGAAGAAGACTACATCTTCAATGAAAGGGATTTGAACTATTACTGGCAGGAGTATGCCGGACGTATGCCCAAGGAGCAAGTAGCCATAGCCAAGCGTATGCAGAACATGCGCATCACTTTAATAAATGACACAACTTTTGAGGCTGTGGTAGATAATGAAATCGTTGCCAAGGAATTTACCGGCATGATACCCACTCTGCAAAATTACCTACGTACCCGGCTAAAGAACCGCAAAGTCACCATGACTGTCCGGATTAGTGCTCCTACCGAAAAGGTACGTGCCTATGGACGCGTTGAAAAATTCCAGATGATGGCACAAAAGAACAGTGCACTGTTACAACTAAAAGAAGAGTTTGGTTTGGAACTGTATTAATTCCTTCCAATCGACTGCATAAAGTTGCTAACAAATTGAGTATAAAGGAGAAAAAAGCATCTATTTATTTTTTATTTACTCATTTATATTTATTTTTGCCAATAATAAACAAAAGAGGCAAACAAACATTTGAGAACAAAAATGATTATATGGATGCTATTGGGGCAGCTATTGTATACTTCTGTCTTATCAGCACATACAATAGCCAATCAAGAAAAGCAGAGTATTCTGCAATCATTGGTCAAAAGACAAGTTCTCTATGATGACTCCATATCCATAGACAGCGTCATTACGTGGAGTGAGCAACTTCTTTCCACCCTACAATCAAATGAAGATAGAACGACGTATTTTCTATTACAACTTCAATTGGCCAATGCCTACACATTGCGCGGCGATATCAGCTTAGCAACGAACCGGGCACAACTTATGTACGAAGAAGCCAAAGCTACAGACTACCAATTTGGTATGGTAGTGGCCAACCAGGCCATTGGAGACGCCTATAATACAATAGCCAACATGGGGGATAAAGCCTTGGAATCATACCAAGATGCTTTGACTGAACTATCCAACATTTCAGGCCAGCATCCATATAGGGCACAGCTTCTTTTAAAAATGTCCAACGTTCTGCAACGGAAAGGACGTCTGGAAGAAGCGGAAAAAATCCTGGAAGAACTGGAGAAAATATTATATCAGGAGCCTGACTACCCGACAGACTTCTTTTTCTGCATCGAAAAGACGAATTTTGCCATTTCCCATGGACACCTCTCACAAGACTATCTTAATGAAGCAAACATCTGGCTCCACAAAATGGATTCCATCTACCAACTGCACCCAGAGAAGTTCTACCGGTTTCACTTGGATTACACCACTGCCGCCTACTATAGAGCCATGGGAAATTGGGACAAACAATACTGGAAACAAGCTCTGGACATCTACTCCAAATTGCAAGCAGAATACTCCGGTAATAAACGCTCCACTTATTACCGCTGGACTTCGCTGGAAAAAATCTATCTCTGCAAAATACAAGGCATGGCCATGGAAGCCTGCCGAATCTACCAGGAATTGTATCCTCCTATAGATACACTCGCTTCACAAAACTATATCCGGCAAATCAATACGATAAAGGCAAAATACCAGGTAGATAAGATAGAGACGGCCAGCAATAACGAATACAATAAAATCATAACCAGCATATTGGTAGGAACGATGGCATTAGTAACGTTATTTGTTCTACTTGCCATCCTACTCAAAAGGCAGCGGGAAAAGGTGAAGCTCTCCACCCAAAAACTGGCAACATCACGGATAAATGCCGAAAATGCCATGCGTGCAAAAAGCGTGTTCCTCTCGAACATGAGCCACGAAATCCGTACCCCGCTCAATGCATTATCGGGCTTTTCATCCCTATTGACGGAAGAGGGACTGGACGATGAGACACGCCGTCAGTGCAATGAAGTTATCCAACAGAACTCAGAACTATTGCTGAAGCTTATTAACGACGTGATAGATCTATCGAGTCTTGAATTCGGCAAACTGCAATTCTGTATTGCACAACATGATGCCGTAAGCATTTGCAAAAACGTGATAGATACCGTGAATAAAGTGAAACAGACACAAGCTGAACTTACATTCACCACCGAGCTGGAAGAAATGCCCATCGAGACTGACGACTCACGCCTACAGCAAGTCCTGATTAACCTACTGATAAATGCTACCAAATTTACCCCACAAGGCAGCATTGTCCTAAAGCTGGAAAAAGAAACGAACGACACCGTACTATTCACCGTAACAGATACCGGTTGCGGCATTCCCAAAGATAGGCAAACCAACATTTTCCAACGTTTTGAAAAGCTGAATGAAAATGTTCAAGGCAGTGGGTTGGGGCTCTCCATATGCCAACTTATCATAGAACATATCGGAGGACAAATATGGATTGATTCAGAGTATGCCGAAGGCTCACGCTTCTGTTTCACCCACCCCATAAGCCAGACAGCCAGAAAGGAGAACAGAAAATGAAACAGATATTTACATTGCTCATTGCCTTATGCTGGCTGTTGCCGTCCACACACGCAGATGTGCGACGGGCAGAAGTCAAGGATAGCCTGCTACGTATATATCTAGCCTCCCCAGCCGATACCACCAGATTGGAAACCCTATATCAGATAGCACTGCTTGACCAACTGTCACCGACATTCATCTATTACGAGAACAAATTACTGGAAGAGGCCATCGCCCAGAAAAATATACTTTACCAGAGTGCGGCCATATATGCGCACATTATTTATTACTACAACCTACTGGACCAAAAACGTGCAGAACAATGGCTGAGGAGGCTCGAACAGTTGTCTGAAGAGCACAACTACTACCGCCATTACTTCAGAGGCAAAAAGATGATGATAGAATGCTATATCATCAGCCAGAAGATTGAATTAGCCCTCAAACAAGCACAAGACATGTACGACAAAGCTCAAAGTCTCGGCAACCATGACGGTATGCGCGAAGCATGCCTATGCCTGATGACCGGATATTTCAATACCTTACGTTACAAAGAAGGAATCACCTACCTGAACAAGGCTTTTGAACTGACAAATCCGGACTCCTCCCTTGCCACTCAGATTGATTTATTGACAAAAGCGGTACTGGCTTACTCATATCTGCATGACAATGGCAACATGTTCCGGTATCTGGAGGAACTCAACAATGCCAAAAATAGATTGCAGGAAGAAGGCACCACCGTACTGACAAACGGCTATACCAATTTGTATCTGCTCATAGATTTACAATACGCCCTTTACTATACCCGCCTTCAACGGCCTGCGGAAGCATGGGAATATTTGCAGCAATCAGAACGGCATCTCAGTACATCTTCATTTCTTCCTTATCGGTTGATACGTTTGGCAGCATATGCCGAATATTACCAACTGACAAAAGAATACGACAAAGCGTTGGCTTATTTAGAAGACGCCATTGAACTTGTAACCCCTATTTCACTGGATGATGCCATGATTTATGGACTTCAGAAAGCGGATATACTAGTAAAGATGGGGTTTCCGGACGACGCACTTCCTATCTATAAACAAATAACCAAGGCAAGAGATTCGTTATATACAGTATTCTCCACCTCACAGATAGAACAGATACAAAGCCTATATAATATGGACCAACTGCTTCTCCAAAAAGAACAGCGGCAAGCCAGTTTTCACCGTATCTGTCTGGTCACCTCCATTATCATCATTATAGCCTTGTTACTTTTCAACCTACATATGTATAGAAGCAGGAAGCGGCTGCAACAAGATGAGAAGGAAATGCGTAAATTGGCAATTATTGCCGAAGAAGCCAACGAAGTAAAAAGCCGTTTCCTTGCCAATATGAGTTATAATATCCGTATTCCACTGAACAATGTAGTCGGTTTCTCCCAACTGCTTTCCACCGACAACGAGCTGGATGAAGAAGAGCGAAAAGAGTATTCCGGTATTATCCAGGCCAATTCGGGTGAGCTTATCCAACTGGTAAACGACGTATTGGACCTCTCACGCCTGGAAGCGAATATGATGAAATTTCAATTGCAGGATTGTTATGTAAAAGAATGGTGCAACGAACTAGGTTTTCTAATACAAATGCGCAGTGAAGGCCATATCCTCCTGAAACTACAAGTGGAGGTAGGAGATGCGCGTATCCATACCGACGTCAACCGCCTTACACAAATAGTGACAAGTATGCTGCTTTATCCGAACGACTGTAAAGAAACGCGCAAAGTCAGCATGTTCTTGGTCAACCATCCGGACAAACACATCATAGCATGCCGGATAGAGAACAGCCCGATAGCCGATCCCAGGTTTGCCTCTCAAAAAGTATCAGTGCAACAGAAAATCAACCAGTTGTTCTTTGAACATTTCAAAGGTACCTATCAAACCGAGAATGTCGAAGAAGGAGAAATCGCAGTGATTACTTTTACCTATCCGACTCTTTCTTAAAAGCTGAAAACCTGCTTAAGTTCCAGCTAAAGCCAATAGTATCAGAGCAATTCGTTTACGAAGTTCAAAAATGAACATTTTTCAGTCTCTGCGGTATACTATGCCGCTTTCTCGACTCCTTATTTAGACGACATACAAATTATACGTTTTTAATCAAGATTGATAGCAAGTAATAAAGAAAACCACTATTTTTGCCGAACGAATTAGTACTAATAATAATTTAAATCTAAAAGAAAATGGCTTACGTAATTAGTGACGATTGTATTGCTTGCGGAACTTGTATCGACGAGTGTCCGGTTGGCGCTATCTCTGAAGGTGATATCTATCATATCGACCCTGAGACTTGCACAGAGTGTGGTACTTGTGCAGATGTTTGTCCTTCTGAAGCAATTCATCCGGGAGAATAATACAATCCCAGTATCAAAAACAAAAGCGTGGGCAGATAAACTGCCTGCGCTTTTTTATATCCCCCACGTAAGATTCAGTACCTTCAAACCCTTCATTGTTATTTTCTATATACGGATAACACATTAGTTCACAGACATGAACACTTTGTTCCATAAGTAGAAAACAAAGTGTTCATACTGTAGAAAACAAAATGTTCGTACAGTATAAAACAAAGTGTTTATACTGTATGGAACAGAGTGTTCGCTATAATGAAACAAAGTATTTGCCATAATGAAGCAGAGTGTTTGCCATAACAAAACGAGCAGTCCGCTTTGATGAAACGAACTGCTCGTGACAGCATGACAGATGTCTTGCTAAAATAAGTTTGTAGAAGAAGTTAGAATCACTTCAGATTAGCCAGTGCTTCTTTTATACGACGGATAGCTTCAACTATATTTTCATCGCTGGTTGCATAACTCATACGAATGCATTCAGGAGCTCCGAAAGAAGCACCGCCTACGCAAGCCACATGAGCCACTTCCAACAGATACATGGCCAAATCATCTGAATCATTGATTTTACGTTCGCCGGCAGATTTACCGAAGAATGAATCGCATTTAGGGAACAGATAGAAAGCACCTTCCGGTACATTCACCTCGAAACCCGGAACTTCCTTGGCCAACTTTACAATCAAATCACGACGACGCTCGAAAGCCTTGCGCATTTCCTCCACCGGAGCTTGTGTACCCGTATAAGCAGCCTCAGCAGCCTTCTGAGATACAGAACAAGGACCGGAAGTATACTGTCCCTGCAATTTATTGCAAGCCTTCACAAGCCATTCCGGACCTGCAATGAAACCGATACGCCAACCAGTCATTGCATATGCTTTGGAAACACCATTCACAATGACCGTACGCTCTTTCATTTCGGGAAATTGCGCTATGCTCTGATGCTTGCCGATATAGTTGATATGTTCGTAAATCTCATCGGCAATCACAACAACCTGCGGATGCTTTGCCAATACTGCGGCCAGGCCTGCCAACTCCTCCTTGCTGTACACCGAACCCGTAGGGTTAGAGGGAGAGCAAAGAATCAGCGCCTTTGTCTTCGGGGTGATGACAGCCTCCAGCTGTGCAGGTGTTATCTTAAAGTCCTGGTCGATACCGGCAGGTACGATAACCGGCGTACCCTCAGCCAACTTTACCATTTCCGGATAACTGACCCAATAGGGAGCAGGCACAATTACTTCGTCACCCGGATTTACCAATACCAGGATTGCATTGCAAACCGACTGCTTGGCACCATTGGCGCAAGAAATTTGTGCGGCGGTATATTCCAGACCGTTTTCCTTCTTCAACTTCTCTACAATTGCATTACGCAAGGCAGGATAACCCGGCACTGGAGAATAGCGAGAAAAGTTATCGTCTATCGCCTTTTTCGCAGCCTCTTTAATGTGGTCGGGAGTATTGAAGTCCGGTTCTCCCACACTCAGGTTAATTACGTCTACGCCTTGAGCCTTCAGCTCTGCGCTCTTTTGAGACATAGCCAGTGTCGCAGAAGGCGACAAACTGTTTAAACGATCTGATAATTGGTTCATTTTGTTACTATTTAATGATTGTTACGCAAATCCGGTTGCAAAATAAGCGATTTTCTTTGATATAAGAAAACAAAAAGACAGTTACTTATTGAAATGAAGTGTATGTCCCATACGTTCTTTCTTGGTACGGAGATAACGCTCGTTGTATGGATTCGGAGTAGTCTCAATAGCTACGTTCTCCGTTATTTCCAAACCGTAAGCCTCCAAGCCTACACGCTTCACGGGATTATTGGTCATCAGCCGCATTTTGTGCACTCCTATCTCACGAAGAATCTGGGCACCTACACCATAATCACGCTCGTCTGCCAGATGTCCCAGGCAAATATTAGCTTCTACAGTATCCATGCCTTCTTCCTGCAATTTATATGCTTTCATTTTTTCCATCAGACCAATGCCGCGACCTTCCTGATTCAGATATACAACTACCCCCTTACCGGCTTTCTCTATCATCTCCATTGCCTTATGCAGCTGCTCGCCACAATCACAGCGTTTGGAGTTGAATATATCACCAGTGGCACAAGAAGAATGTACACGCACCAGAATCGGTTCATCCAATTCCCAAGTACCCTTGAACAAAGCTACATGCTCCAAACCGTTCGACTTCTGGCGGAAAGGAATCAAACGGAAATGACCGTGGTCTGTAGGCATATCCACTTCCACTCCTTTTTCTACAATAGACTCCTGCTTCAAACGGTAGGCAATCAAGTCACGGATGGAAATCAATTTCAAGCCAAATTCATCTGCCATTCTACGCAATTCGGGCAAACGAGCCATTGTACCATCCTCATTCATTATTTCCATAAGGGCTCCCGCCGGATAAAGTCCAGCTAAACGTGCCATATCAATAGCCGCCTCCGTATGTCCAGCACGGCGCAACACACCTTTCTCCTGGGCATACAACGGATTAATGTGGCCAGGACGCCCGAAAGTGGCCGGAGTAGAAGCCGGATCGGCCAACGCCTGGATAGTAGCAGCGCGGTCTGCCGCAGAAACGCCAGTACTACAGCCTTCCAATTTATCAACAGTAACTGTGAAGGGAGTACCCAATACAGAAGTATTATCCGATACCTGATGCGGCAAATCCAGTTCCTTGCAACGCGAAACTGTAATTGGAGCACAAAGCACACCGCGGGCATGCTTCAACATAAAGTTTACTTTCTCCGGTGTAATCTTTTCAGCTGCAATTATCAAATCACCCTCATTCTCACGGTCCTCATCATCCACAACAATCACAAAGTTACCGGCTTTGAAGTCTTCAATGGCCTCTTCTATCGTATTCAACTTTACATTTTCCATAATCTATTTTGTTTTTATTTATTCTGATCTCTTTCTATAATTCCAATCACATCTTCATTTGTCTTGATAATCCGCTCCATATCCTTATTCAGACGGATACGGAATGCCCAGATACGGAAATAAAAGAACAAGCCTATCGGGAAAACAATACCGCAGAGCAAGTTTAACCAATAATTGCGGAACGGACGGACATGCGCATGGACGGGGATGACCGGATAGGTGTTCAGCGCTGTCAACAAAGTAACGGATCTTGTATTCGACATCTCATCTATCAGACTCTCCAAACGTTCGTTAATATCTTCCACTGCCTCATCCTGGCTATCAGTCATCCACAATTTAAAGTAATTGGGAGCACGTTTCAACCCCTTTCTATCAGCATATTCACGACAGTCTACGGACAAAGCCTTCAGCTCTTCCGGAATACGTGTATAATCAGGATCATGGATGATTACTTCCTTACGGAACAGATGGCGTACACTGCGAATGCCCACAACCTTCTTGAACCAATTTATATAGGCATCAGCATTCAATACCACTGAATCATTGTTGGATTTATATGTCAAGAACGCACCCAATGGGGCCAAGACAGCGGTACTGGTCCACATACCCATCCAGACAACCCACTGCCCGTCACGGGCCATCTTATACCCTGTATTGTTGATGATGTAATAGATAATAAAAATCAATACAGAAACCACCACCGGCATTCCCAAGCCTCCTTTACGGATAATTCCTCCGAGTGGCGCGCCAATAAAGAAGAAGATGAGACATGCCAGAGAAAGAGTCAGTTTCTCATGCCAGGAAGTCATGTGCCGTCGAAGGCTGCTTTCAGTCTGCGATATATTAAAGCTCTTAAAACTCCAGTCACTCCCCGCACTCTCTGCACGGCTGACGGCCGTGGATATAACCTTCTGTTTCTGCATCAGTGTAGCCACATTGTAGAGGCTGTCTACATTGTACTCCCCTAAATAAGCCTTTTCAATCTTCAATGTATCCTCTTTAGACAAGCCGGCTGTCACCTTATAAGTTCCTGCCATAGCTTCTTTATAATAACCACGCCCCACACTGTCATTCTGCAATTTCATGGAGTCAATGTCCGCCTGCAGCATTTTCATATCCTTACTGTTGGACTGATTACTCATGATACCTGCATCCACCATATTGAAATCCGAATTGAACTCAATGATTGCATGCTTTTCGCGGAATGTCTCACGCCGGTAAGGCACATTCCTTTGGTTCATGTTCTGCGATTTCAAATTCTCAAACTGCTCACCACTGTATAAATGCAAATATAAATGCTGTTTGTCAGCCGTCATCTCCAGACGTCCCGAATCAGACTTGATAATTTGAGCATTCTCAAAACCTTTCTCAAAATTATATATCAGTACGTCATACAGCATACCAGTTTTGCGGTTCTTATGCTTCACATACAGATTATAACCATCTATTTCATCGTAGAACACACCTTCAGGAATATCCACTTCGGGAGATTTCTGCTTCATGGAAATAAGCAAAGTCCATAATTTTGTTTGGGCTTTTGGTCCTATGACATTTTGGAAATAGAAAGAGACACAACAGATGAAACAAATAAAGATAATCAGGGGCCGCATGATTTTCAATAAAGAAATACCGGCTGCCTTCATGGCAAGTAATTCAAAACGTTCTCCGAAATTTCCAAAGGTGATAAGGGCAGCCAGCAGAATAGCCAGCGGCAACGACGCAGGTACCAACGAAAGCGCAGAATAAAAGAAAAACTGTGCAAGGACAGTCATCTCCAATCCTTTTCCTACCATTTCGTCCACATACCTCCATAAAAACTGCATCATAAAGATGAAGAGGCAAATGAAGAAAGTACCCATAAAGAGCATGCAAAAGCTCTTCAAAACAAATATATCTAACTTTTTTATGCGCAGCATTTTACTCGTTTCATGCAATGAGAGCACAAAAGTAGTACAAAAAAGGGAGTACGGGAAATTTTTAATCTAAAGTTAACTAAAAACCACAAGTTCTTCGCAAAGTATCCACTTGCGATTCCCATAATTCACGCGAATCACCCACCTCGTCTATATCGGCAAAGTCTGTTATCTCCAATACGAAATCATTGGTCAACTCATTGTTTGTCATCTTCAGTTCAAAGTATTCTCGCTCGTTCTCATCGTCCAGCCAGCGGAAGCGGATGAATGAATACGCTCGCACGGCAATAATCTCGGCATCACGTTTTTCTGTTTTTCCCCAAAAAAAGGTTACTGTTTTATCGTCTGACTGAACCCTATCAGCAAACCAGCCCTCCAAACCAGTAGGGGTACTTATCGCTGCCCAAAGAATACTTTTAGAAGTCGCATTCAAGAGATATTCCAAATGTATTTTCTTTCTTTCCATAGTCTATTCTGCTTTTTATTGCGCCAGCCAAGATAAATACTTTTTTCTAATTACAGAAAATAAATCATCAAATTTATTTATATCTCCCTTTCCATACACCCCTAATTCATTGATAATGTTATACAAATACGTTTAATAAAAAGTACTGCAAACCACTTCAGCACCCTATCAGCAAAAGAAAAAGCAGAAAATATCCATAAAAGTTTTGGCAATTTAAATAAAAGCTATATCTTTGCACCCGCAATCGAGAAATGATGGCGGGATAGCTCAGCTGGTTAGAGCGCATGATTCATAATCATGAGGTCCCCGGTTCAATCCCGGGTCCCGCTACTAAGCCGAAAGGCTTGTAAATTAGGCAATTAGGAGGATTCCACTCTTGGTTGTCTTTTTTGTTTATAAGGGCATTTGCACAGATTTTGCACGAATTCCGATGTAAAACACTGATAATCAATGAAAACGTAAGATAAATCTACTTTAAAATCTCTTTCTTCTGTTTTCTTTTCATTGCTTGGCTTTATTTAGTAATACATGGGGGTTCTGCCTGAGTTGAGGCTTTTTGCACAAGAAATTGCACCAATAGATGTGAAAAACGAGATAAGCTACACACCGGTAGTTATCTCGTTTAATCGCGACAAAATCAAATAAAAGACGAAAGCCTTATTATTTCACTTCGTTACATTACAGCGGACTCTTAACAATCAACTTTATCAGTAATCAAAATTTCCTCAGTTCCTTTATCATCCAAAGGTTTGAGAAGTTCTGATTCACTAATAGCCGCCAAATCATTCTTTTGCAAAATTTCATCTACCGCCAGTCCACTCACACAAGAACATGGTGACTTTTTCAGATAAAGACGTGTCTGATAGTTTGTACTATGACGTTTCATCAAACAACGCTTCTCCATGTAACGCAAAAATTCCTTTATGTTTATAGGAATAAAGCAACACTCATCATTATTCTCATTTTCACAATATGCTCTATACTCCTGATATAAATCTTGAAGTGACACATATTCCCTTTCTGATTGAAAGACATTGCAATCATACATGAATTGCTCAAGACTTTGCTTCCCATCCAAAGTAGACTTAGGCAAAGTACGATTCTTAACTCCAACAGTGTTTTTTGTATTGACTCTGTTGTTACCAATTTGAACATAATTTTTCATTGCTAAAAAAATTAAAATTAATGAAGATAAAAAGGTATCTTCTTCCTATGAATTCAATTATTTATGAATTGATGTAATTTGTTGCTGATTAAAGTTCCTCATAAATAATAGAATCTGTTCCGCACAGAAACTCATTCCTGAACCTTGTCCCACTACAATAACATTTTCAGTTATGG
The DNA here is from genome assembly GCF_003602965.1 of Bacteroides sp. AF25-5LB. NCBI lineage: Bacteria > Pseudomonadati > Bacteroidota > Bacteroidia > Bacteroidales > Bacteroidaceae > Bacteroides > Bacteroides sp. AF25-5LB. Next base: position 23,140 of record NZ_QTMC01000024.1, on the reverse strand, counting down.
AAGCAATATTCTTTTCTAAAGAAACATTGACTTCCAATTCGCTTGTACCATTGCTTACTCTTAAATTGTGATTCATACTTATTAAATATTTAATTAAAAAGATAAAAAGTATCTCCTTTCTGTTATTAAAATCCATATTTTGCAGCTATTTCAAATAAGCGGTCAGTGTTATATAAGTATTTACTTCTATCTTTAGAATACTCATCATCCGCTTCATCATAGTCGTATTTTGGATAAAAGCTACTGACTTGATGAAACAATTCACGACCTTCATCACCAAAAAGATTTTTAATTATGCAACAGATAGCAATCCAATCCTTTTGTATTAGCGTGATGTCTTTTTTTTCTTCAATTACTCGTTTCAAAAGCCTCTCAACTTTTTGAGTTTTACTCAATGGAGTAGCACTTGCGTAATCCATATTTGTCGGACTTAAGAAAAACTCTTCCAATGACATCGTATTCTTATCAATATTTTGATGAGTTTGATTAGAATTATGTACAATATCTGTTTTTTGATGAAATCTCGACTGTTTTATTTCGGGCACCTTCTCTAATGTACGTGTATATATTTCCGCATCAGGATTAGCATAAGGATATTCATCATAGGAATAAAATCGTAATCGTCCTATATCGCTGCAACTTGAATCAACGACAATTCCCATATCTTTAAACTCTTGTTCAAGCGCATTAAAATGTAGTTTGTGATTTCTGTAATCTTTATAAGGAATGATACAGAACAGCCCCTTCCCACTTGCAGACAAACCACAATACATTATATAAGATAACTTACTCAACTTCTTCTTGAGCTCTTCCATATCGGATATTGACGGATTGTCTTTTCCGTCAATATCAATACAGATTAGATTTGTAGGTTCTACCAAACAATCTGCTTTCCGCTTAGAAAAAACACCACTCGGAGTAATAGCAGGCAATTTACTTTTCAAAAATTTACGTTCTTCTTCATTAGAGGAAGCACGAATATCGTTTATATATGGAGTATATTTATTTTCCAATAGCAACCACTCCCAAAGGTTGATTGTTTTTATAGGAGTGGTTGATAAACGATGGCTAAACATTGAGACTTTAATCTTCAGCATACTTTCTAAATATAAGTTAGTTTTTGATTTTCTTCAGTGCTCTTTCCAACTCATCTGCTATTCTTTTGTCTTCATCATCTGTAGCAGGAAGCATCTTTCTTTCACAAAACACCCAGGTTGCATTATCAGTAGCATTACGTTTCACTTCGAATTTCAACTGTTCTTCAAGACGACTTAGAAATACTTGTTTACTAGTAGCCCCATAACGATTCTCATCACAATAGTCTTTATATTCAGAATATAGAGTTTTCGAGTCAGTATGATTAGAAGAACGTTGATAATTATATGCATCCATAAATAAAGCAATGCTATTACTATTTCTTTCAATACGTTTACCTACATTATCAATGTGTGCGGAAAAAGTGAATCCTTTTTTTCCTTTTTGTAAAATCCTTCCCAATCCCTCCAGTACCCAATTGAAAACTCCACTTAGTTCCTCTTCAATAATTTCTTTTGCCAGATTTGGATTCTTTTTCCATTCTGGAACCGGTGCATTGAACTCTACGTACATGAATTTTCGAAAAAATCCATGAGATTGCTCCAAGTCTTTGTTCGATATTAAATTGGCACTGAACATAAAGCGACAATAGTTTGATACGGTTATCGGCTTTCCATAAGGAGAACGGGCAGCAACTGGGTCACAGCTAAACAACTGTTTTACCATTTCGGATTCACTATTCTTGATTCCTATTTCGGAACAAGCATTTAAGAGGAATTTTTCAAGTTCTGCCCGATAATATCCGTTGGCCTCAGTTAAACGATTTAAAGAAAAATGACATACATTCTCCGCCCCAAGTAAAGCAGTGACAATATCAATCAAAACGGATTTTCCATTTGCACCGCTTCCCAATAAAACGAGGCATTTTTCCCACCTCAGATGCTTGGCAAAAATATAGCCGATATATTCGGCAACAACCATTCTTGCCTCTTTTTCCGGAATAACTTCATCCAGAAATTGCAAAAACTTAGGCACTTTTGCATTAGGGTCATATTCAAATGATAATTGATATGTCAGCCGGTCTTCCGGTGAGAACGGACGTATTTCATAGCTTCCGTTTTCACAAACAAAAGTTCCATTTTTAAGGTTAATCATAACTTTTTGAACACTCTGTTTTTTTGGAGGCATCGCGGCAGTAGCTAAGAACTGCTTATACAACACATCTTGTATTTTAACCTTTGCCACTTGAAAATGGGGCAGACCACTTTTCTCCGCAACGGCAGAAAGATAGTGCTTGACAAGTCCTTCAGGAAGGATTTCCCAATAACAACCATTATAATAGTATGGTGTTTCATTCATGACACCCAAACCGAACTTTTTATGCTCAGTTATACTCATCAAATTTTCAACAACAATAGTCAATTTTGATTCTGTTGAAGGGTCGATTTCTTTTAAGGACCTTTTTATCTCCTTTTTTCGTTTCTCATCATTGGTTTTCGTGAACTCTTCACGCAATTCTAGAATATAAGATTCTGTATCCTTTCCGGCATAATATGCGAGAAGAAAATCAATCTTTTCAACTGCGTCAAGAAGACTTTTAAGTAAACTGTACTGTTCTAACTCCCTCATGTACCGCGTACAATAACTAACAAACTCTTTACCTACATTGCCAGTTAATACATCGTCTGTACTTTCGACTTTTTCTAAGCCATTAACATATTCGCAACTCATAATTTATTTATTTTTATGACTCATTTTTGGGGTCTTGTTAATAATCAATTTATTAAGATGTTTCTCATCATCAGCGTAAATATCGCTTTCGCACCATTTGTCAAGTTCTTCCGGAATGAACAATAATGTATTACCGCTTTTATGGAAAGGTATTCTTCCATAAGATGTAAGTTTATACAATTTGGATTTGCTCATTGGAAAGCCTGTCTTTTTTAAATAGGCCAGTGCATTTTCCGTACTTAAATATTTGGGAATTTCCTCCCTTTTCTCTATATTTGTACCCAGTAAATTTATTATCAAATCTACTTTTTCTGACAACTTCATTACAGCAGCAGGTAACGAGTCAAATGTGATTTCTTTTTCCATATACATTGCATATTTATTATTTGCCTGCAAATATTGATTTTTAAATTTGCAGAAGTTGGCAGAGTTATTTTTCGACCAAGTTTTAAACATATTTTAACCACACGCAATGAGAGATACAGACGATGACTTTTGGGATTTAATGAAAGAACTTGATTTTAAATTTGAAGAAAAATTTAAAGTCAGTCTATCCGATTATGATAAAGCGGCTCAATATATAAACGATGAATATTTTAAAAAGAGGAGTTCTAATAATGCAGAATTGAATGATGAGGGAAAAACAGAAGAAGTCTCTCCACGCACATTGAGATATTATTGGTCAAGAGACAAAGACAAAAAGACTGATAAAGAAAATAATGATGAACGGCCTAATCCCAGAAAATTGGATATTATCTGTGTCAGTATGGGATATGACAATTGGAACTGTTTTAAAGAAATCACCCGTAGAGCAATAAAAATAGACAGTTACTTTGACCCTAAGGATTTCAAAGTAGAAAACATGGCAGAAGGATATACTTTTAGGTTTGGATGGTTTCCACAATATTTCGTCGAATTAAAATATTTAGGTAACTATATATTTGAAATTACATCGCGGTCCTATAATTTACGGCAACGTTTTCAACTCGGACAGAAAATAACCGCTTATGGTTTCGGTTTAATCTACGCCTATGAAGTTTGCCGTTATAAGGAAGAAATGCCAAATGGAGAAAAAGAGACATGTATAAATAAAGAAACAGAAAATAAAATATCCGCAAGTGGCTGTTCATTATACCCTGGAATTTTCTTCAAACCCAAAGATTACAAAATAGAAGATAACCACTCAGCCTTGATTATTTGTAGTTAAAGCTATAATAATGAACAAAATGAACCTTTTTATAGAACATTATTTTTTTATTTCATATATCATATATTTTTCTTTTAAAAAATACTTTTTCTATAATACTATTCATTTTGTTCATTATGTAATATTTTTCTACTTATAGTTTATTCTTCCATATTTGAGATAAGCTCATGCTTCTTTATACCGAGTATTAGAGGCAAGAGAAAAGCTCAATACGTGAGACGAAAACAGCCTCATTTTTGGTATGGGGAAATAATAATTTCACGTCTATTTGGAAGCGAAAAGGACATGCAGAAAATCGTTTATTCTTGTGAGAAAACTGTTGCGTTTCGTGAGCTTCATATCGCCTTCTCCCAAAAGTAGCCACCTTGCATTTATAGACGGAAAGGTGATTAGTATCTTTTGCACAATCCAGACGGTAGGAAGTTCTTTTCTGAATAAAATGTTCATCAGTATAGTAAAAGACAATCCCGTTCTTTGACAAAAATCGGGAACGGAAGGAGATTCTTTTTCGGCAACCTGTTTGATTCTGACTTGTATACCACCGTTCAGAACATCCCAAAAGGACAAAGGCAAATTGATATTCTTTATATGAACCGCTTCTTTGAATAACGGCGCAATCTCAAATGGCGAATGTTTGGATATTCCGCATCCTATCTCTGTAACTAAAAAAGTATATTCCGAATGTTGTTCTGCATATAGTAGAAAATCATCAATATGTTTTTTAAGATTCTCAATGTGTTTGGAAGGTAGCGCATAGGTCTGCCCCTGTATTCCCACAGCCTGCCCCATAATAGCTCCGAATTTCATCGCTGTTGCTGCGGCATTTCCATTATGTACACCGTTTGAGTTTGAACCGAACACGAATATTTCATTTGTTTTCAGTTCCGTAATGTTATAAGGGGTAATTCTGTTATTCATAATTTTAAAATTTTGGGTATAAAAAATCCTCTCATTGCATAAGCAACAAGAGGATATTATTTTGAGTTGATATTAGTTCAACGAAATAAGATTGATGATTTTGTTTCCATTATCAGCAATACTGTTGATTACAACTTCATCTGATTCTGTGATAGTTCCTACAACATTGGTACCGTCCGAATATCTGAAACCGGTGAATGCGATATTAGAACTTTCAGAATTTGCCGAAAGACTTTGTATTTCAACAGCTGTATTTACAACTAATTATTCCTCAATATTTTATAAGCAATAAGTCAGGAATATGGTCGTTGTCTTTAATTGTACATTCTAAAGGATGAAGATTTAACATTTTTATTATTTCTTAGCTTATTTGACTTATTATCACCTGTTCGTACAGTCAGAGTACTTCTTCCGAAAGTTGTTCGGGCTCCTCGTCCGTCACCTTATGTTGGTTGACGCCGGGAAAGTAGTGACGCGCGTAAATCATCTGTTGCCGGATGTTGCTGGTCGTCACGTACCGCCCAACATTCTATTAATTTATGAGCGTGCTCTAGCGGGTGATAATAAGTCGGTGAGTTGTCCCATCAAGCCGAAGAGGAACCGGAAATTATTATTTACCAGTTCGTGGTCACCTTCGATGAAGCAGTCCTTGATAAGCGTTCTCATAGCCGATACCTCGTCTTTCTTGGATACGGGCATGAACTTGGAGAACTGCGAAAAAGTTGGTTCTGCCATGAGGGCTACATACATCTCCTTTTTACCGCAAAAGGTTTTCCGAACTCCACCATCAAATAAACCTTGCGCAACTTCTTTTTCTTCCATAAACGTATTTTTTATTTTCCGATAGATATAGGACGGAAAAAAAGAAAGAATGTGGAAAAACGGAAAGGAAAGTGCGGAAACCCCGTGATGTTTTCCACCATGTGTATATGGGAAAGGGGTACGTTATATTTCTTTAACAATATGAAATAGTGAATTTTGCCTTATTTTGTGTCCTTTTATGTAGACACACAGAATAATAAGCCTATTTGTATGAATAAATTTACAATAGACATAGACGAAACATTTAAATACCATTATCGTTCGTTATGCTTGTACGTGCTGCACTATGTCCATGATACGGATATTGCAGAAGACATCGTACAAGATAGTTTTTCTGCCTTGTGGGAGAAATTAAGTATCAGTGGAGCCGAGATAGAAAATGTCAAAGCCTACCTTTATACGACTGCCCGCAACCGCAGCCTGGACTATCTGAAGAAGGAGGAGATTTATGATCCGAATCTTTCCCCTTCTGATTTTGAAGATACGTTGAGCGATGAGGAAGCGGAGGAACGTTCGGTCAGGGAAGCGCGGATGTGGACTGCCATTGATGCCTTGCCCGAACGCTGCCGGGAGATATTCCTGCTGAACAAACGCGACGGCATGAAATACAGGGAGATAGCCGCCAAGTTCCAGATTTCCGTAAATACGGTGGATAACCACATCAGCAAGGCGCTCCGACTGATACGGGAAGGGACACAGAAAGTTTACGCATTCTTATTTAACTAATATTCACAAATTCCGCATAGTGAATTTGTCTGTAATCCCAGTCATTAATACGAAAACCAAAATAAAAGAGTATGAGAACCACGGATGAAAAATGCCTTCATTTTGTCTTGCGCCACTATCAGAAGAACAAGTTGGATACGCAAAAAGCATTGAAGGCTTTCAAAGAGAAATACCAGATAACGGAACAGGAACGGAAATCCTTCCGCTTGTGGTGGATACTTCCCGGTATGGCGGCAGCCATTCTGGTCGCAGTCCTTATTTATCCCCGCTTCCGGGAAAACGGAGCATGGAAGGAGGTAACGGCTTACTCGCACCCCGTGGATTATATGCTTCCGGACAGTTCCTCCATAACCCTGTTCCCGCATTCTTCCGTCCGTTTCCACGCAAAAGATTACCGGAAATCCAGCCGCAAAGTTCACATGGAAGGAAAAGTCGCGTTTTCTGTCAAGCATGACAATGCCCACCCGTTTACGGTAGAAGGGAAACTGTCCCAAGTCAGGGTATTGGGTACTGTCTTTACCGTCGATGAGAGCCGTGCAGACACAGCTATCGTGCAAGTCACATCGGGAAAGGTGCAGTTCTCAGCAATCGGGCAACCGGACGTTGTGATACTGACCGGAGGCATGGCAGCGCAAGTGACGGAAGAACAACCGGACGTACAGGTAATCAAAGAACGGAAAGCGGGCAGCTTTATTTTCGACAACGCCCCACTTCCAAAGGTACTTGAGGAATTGTCCCGATATTATAAAGTCAAACTATCCGCAAGCAATGAGAATAAACGCCTGACGGCCAGCTTCAAGAACAAAAGCCTTGATGAAATAATCAGGTTTATAGAGAAAGTGTTGAATGTAAAGATAGAAAAAGTAAAACAATGAAGTTAACAATCATTGCGATTATATTGTGTGTCTCTCTGGGTGCTAAAGCCCAACAGGATTCAACCGAAATGAAAAAAGCCATAGATGCCATGCAAAAAATGTATTCTGTTCATTTCGTATACGATTCTTCCTTGGCAAATATAAAGCCCAAAGGTATCTTCCAGCGGAGCAGTTCCTTGCCTGAGAACCTAAAAAGGATTTTCAGCGGAACCGGCATCCGATGGGAGATTCAGGGAGAATATGTCCTGCTGTTCCGCCAGAACAACTATACTTTTTCCGGCCACATATGCGAGGATAAGGGAGAAACGCTGATCAACGTGACCATTTTCGATTTGAATACCCAAACGGGAACACTGAGTAACGAACAGGGATTTTTCAGCATTACGCTGCCGGAGGGGAAACACAAACTTCGTTTCTCTTATATAGGTTATCAGGATGTGGTGAAGGAGGTGGATTTGACATCCAATTACAACGGTGTCATCTACCTGAAAGAAAGCAATACTTCGCTGAAAGAAGTAGTAGTGGTTGCAGACTTGAACGCTTCCCTCCGCACGACACAGACCGGCAAAGTGTCGCTGACCTCGGAACAGTTGAATACGGAGTTTTCGCTGCTTAGTTCACCGGACTTGGTAAAGACCCTCCAGAATATTCCCGGTGTGGCTTCCGGAACGGAGCTGCTTTCCGGCATGTATGTACACGGAGGCAAGAACGATGAGAACCTTTTTCTGCTGGACGGAACACCGCTTTACCAGATCAACCATTTGGGCGGGCTGTTCTCCGCTTTCAATACGGATATTATCAAAAACGTGGATTTCTATAAAAGCGGTTTCCCGGCACGTTACGGCGGCAGACTTTCTTCCGTAGTGGATGTACGCACCAAAGAGGGGAACATGAAGGAGTTTCACGGGACTTTCTCCTTGGGGCTGCTCGATGGCAGAGTCCAGTTTGAAGGCCCGATCATAAAAGACAAGACCTCGTTCAACATAGCCATGCGAAGAAGTTGGGCAGATCTTTTCACAGCTCCGGCATTCTTCCTGCTCAACCGTTCCAATCCCGATGACAAAAAGAACGTGCGCTATGCCTTTCACGACATCAACGGGAAAATCACCCACCGTTTTTCGGACAATAATAAACTGTCCCTTAGTGTGTATTCCGGAAATGACCTGCTGAAGACAAAAGCCCGGCAGACGTTCGAAGACGGGGAACATTACGACTCCGATTTCAAGGCTCAATGGGGCAACCTGACTACGGCTTTGACGTGGAACTGTCAAATCGTCCCGAAGTTGTCCGGCAGTTTCACCGGTGTCTATTCACGCAATATCTCCATGTATGATTATGTGGAAGGCAGCCGTTTCTTTTCCGACGGGGAACAAACTTCCATGACGGGAATGGAACGGTCCAACCGTTCCACAATCGACGACATGGGATACCGCATGGAGTTCGACTACCGTCCCGGCACGAATCATCATATACGCTTTGGCAGCAATTATCTGCATCACATATATCATCCGCAAAGCACGGCTTCCAGAAACCAGACGGACAGGGATACCTTATCGACAGAAAACGCAAGCAGCTATAAGGGTAACGAGGTCGCTTTTTATGTGGAAGATGAAATGCGGCTGTCCTCCAGGACGAAATTAAACGCGGGACTGCATTACACCCTTTATCAGACAGACGGAAAGATGTACCATTCCTTGGAGCCAAGACTGGCCATGAGTTACCAATGCTCGGAAAAAGCCACGATGAAAGTGTCCTATACGGAAATGAGCCAATTTGCGCACCAACTGTCAAACACCTATCTGAACCTGCCGACAGACAGTTGGGTTCCTTCCACACGCAAAGTTCGTCCCATGCGTTCAAGGCAAGTGGCAGCCGGGATATATACGGAGTTGCCTTGGCATATCAGTTTGAACGTGGAAGGATATTACCGTACCACAAGCCAACTGCTGGAATACGACGGGGGCAACAGCCTGATGCTTCCTGCCGAGAACTGGGACAATCTGGTCAAGACCGGCAAGGGAAAGTCTTACGGCGTAGAATTGTCATTGGCATACAAAGACCGTTACAATGTCATCGAAGCAGGATATACGCTTTCATGGAGCTTGCAAAAGTTTACTGATTTTTATCCCGGCTGGTATTCCAGCAAGTTCGACAACCGGCATAAACTGAACATCGCCTACCGGCATAAGTTCAATGACCGTATAGATGCCTACGCCGCATGGGTTTACCGTAGCGGCGACCGTGCCACCGTCCCGAACCAGTATGTAAACGGGCCCTCTTTTCCGGGCATACCGGATTCAGGCGAACCGGAACTGGTTTACGAGAAACCGAACAACATCACGCTCCCGGCATATCATCGGCTCGATTTGGGTGTCAATTTCCGGCGTACTACCAAAAGGGGATTCGAGCGTATCTGGAACGTCAGCATTTATAACGCCTATTGCCGTATGAATGCGTTTTATACCCGGATAGAGCGTCTGCCCGACGGCGGTTTCAGGGGTAAGGGATTTGGCATTTTCCCGATTATACCCTCGTTTAGTTATACCCTCAAATTTTAAGTGCATGAAACATTTATATCATATATTACTGCCCGTGTATATCGGCTTACTTTCGTCCTGTACCTATCATTTTGAACTGGACGATGTGGGCGCTTCTCCCAAACTGGTGCTATACAGCTATCCGGGAAGCGGCGACACAACGGTAGTCCACCTTTCACGCAGCCTTCCCGTCAGTCAGAAAGGCGAGCTCGTCCGGGGACTGAAGGGAGCGGACGTCCACCTGTCCGTAAACGGTGAAGCGGTACCCCTTGCATGGACGGACGATTCCATACCGGGAGTCCCCGCCCAAAGCTATTACGCGGTAAAGGCGTATGAAGATGGCGACAAGGTCAACATAACCGCAGCGGCAGAAAGAATGAAAGCGGTTTCATCCGCTACGGTTGTCCCGTCCCGATTCCCTTTGACATCAATCAAATTGGCTCTCAAAGACGGTGAACCGAACCTGCTTCAGTTTCGGATAGGCTTTACAGACAATGCGCAGACAAAAGACTATTATGCGTTGAAGGTGGAGCGTAAACAACTGTTCTGGAACGATGGCAAGTATTCGGAAGAAAGCAGTACCCTCGCGTTGAACTTGGACGACGAACCTCTGCTGAATACATCTTCCGGGTTAGACGATATCCTGATGATTGAAAACGGGTTCTACCGGAATTTGTATTACTGGGACGATACGAAAATTAAAGGGAAAAGCTACACGGTTCGTCTGAATACCAATTACGAGGCAGACTATGAAGACGACTTCATAACCCCTGACGGAACCGAACATATCAAACGCCAAGTGAAATACAGAATCAGCCTGTACAGCCTTTCGGAAGAGTTTTACAGGTATCTGAAATCACTGAACGACCAGAAAAACAACGGGCTTGGAAACTCTGAACTGGCTCCCATACGCTCTACTTACACCAATGTCATAAACGGGATAGGTGTCGTGGGAGGATGCAGGATGTTCCAGACGAAATGGATAGACAATTTACAGGAAAACTAAATAATAATAAAAAAAATGAAAAAGACAATTTTATCAATGCTTTTCTTGCTGGCAGGAATAGGATGCTTTGCACAAAAATCCGGCATTATCATCGGTGTGACGGACGGACATTTGGGAAAATATTCGGGATATGCTTACATGAGTACGGGAACGGCGAACAACTCTTCCTACCCCGAAACCCGATGGACACCCGGAGTAGGCTTTAATTTGGGCTACCAGTTTGGCTTCGATCTTTCCAACCGTTTCTGGATTGATGCTTCCATATTGGGAAAAGCCGTTCAGGGAAAAGCAGAGTCCTTCGATTTGAATGGAAACAACGTTGTTCCCTGGTCTGACAAGGCATGGATATGGGGACTTGCTTTGAACGGCTCAATCAATTACCGCATCTGTTCCGGACTGTATGCCGGTATTGGCATTGAACCCACCGGTTATTTCAAAACCGATAAATTGAAGGAAAACTTGGAAGGGCGGGTTTTCGACTTTCCGATAGTCCTCACCTTAGGCTATGAGTTTAAGAACGGCATGAAATTGTCCGCTTCCTACAAGCATGGTTTCAAGCCATTGTATGACAATGCTTTTGCCTCCAATACAAAGAATAACAAAGAGTTCGGCATATCATTATATGTGCCCATGTTTAAATAATAACCAATTATTAAATTTTTTCAATTATGAGAAAAACGCTTTTTAGTCTTGCTTTGGCAATGGCTGTCTTATCATCATGTAGTTCTGATGACATAGTGAACAATCCGATGAATGAGGAGAACCATTCTTTCCCGGCCTCCAGAAGTTTGCATGAAAATATTCTTTCCTTTTCCAGTGAGGAGGAATACAATGCCTTGCTCGATTCCTTGGGCACGTTGTCCGATGAGGAACTTCTGCAATGGGAATCCGGACAGAAAGGCTTCACCTCCATGTACAGGATGCACAGCGAAGCCTTGGGACAGATATTAAACGCCACATGCAAGGAAGAATATGAATCCATTAAGACTGCTTACCAGACTGATTTTATATTCAACGACAAGGACAGCACCGATTTGTCGATATATATGCCGGTGTTGAATGTAAGCAAGGCAATCACATTGACCCCCGAAGGGTTCGTATGTATCGCCGGTGAGAGAAAGAACATGAAGGAGTTTGAAAATTATGACGGATATAAAAAAGAACTTTCTTTACTTTATCCTGTCCCGCTGGGTGTAACGATCGAAAATGGTATAAACAGGGTTTACGTGAAAACGAAGAAAAGAAAGTTCACCGCACAGATTGGTATGCGAGGAAACCAACAGGCTATCCGTGTAAATGCGTCTAAAAAAGTTTTATGGGGCTGGGTGGAATATACGACTGCGTACTATTGGAAATACACGCCTAACGGCCCTGTACAATTTGGTAAAGAAGTGAAAAGCGGTCATGACATTATGATCGTGGGCAATCCTTTCCCAAATGGAGCGAAATTGTATATGTGGACTCGCGGTACCGGTGAAGAAAACTGCGGAATAATGACTGTGCAATTGTAATCCTTATTGAACCGGATTATTCACCAATCATTCGGGACGAATCTCTGATATAGCCAAATGTTCGTCCCGAATATTAAAATTATCATTTTATGAGCAGGAAAGTATTTACTTGTTTTATAGTGATTTTCTTTTTTCTAAATAAAGCCGCTTCTTACGGTCAGGAATTTCAAGTGTCGCGTGACACCGTCAAGGTTTCCGTTCAGGAAGGAAATACTTCGCCTCATAACGAAAGAAGCATTACCCCAAAGCCTTTGGATATACGGAAAGCGGTTGATCTTTCTTCCGGCAGTTGCCCGTCCCAGATAACATTTGACGTGCAGAACCCATATAATCCGACATTCCCTACCGACAAATCGCCTTTGCATGAGGGGGAATATTCGACCTCCGGTATCATTAAAAGCTATCCTTCCGGCTATTTTTACGGCATAGGCAGGCAGGAAAACTTCATCGGCTTGGGAACAATGAACTATGCAGGTATCGGATATGTATATTCTCCCGGTTGCTGGTCATTTAACTTGCAGGCATATACCGTAAAATGGAGTGTCCCCAGACGCGAGAGTCAGCTATTGGGATTGTCCGGGCTGTTGACATATCCCGTCAACGAGAAAATTCGTCTAAACACATTTGCCTCATACTCCTTCATTCTTTCTTCTCCTTTCAGTTCCTCGAATTACGGGGGATTCGTTTCCTATGACATCATTCCCAACTGGGGGATGGATTTCGGCGTCAGAAGCCATACCGATTTTCCGTTGCATAAAACGAAAACGCTTCCGATAGTAGCTCCGTATTTTCAGTATAAAGGCAACAAATTGGGTATTGATATCGGTGGCGGATTATTTAATTTGCTATTCAAATAACCTGCACTGATTTCTATCGTTACTCCTGAAGCGAGGATTATAAGATAAAGGTATTATCTTTTCATCGAAAAACCTCTTTTCTGCTGCTGGTCATAATTCCCTTCCACCACATTGTCAACTTCCCGTCTGGCTTTGATTTGCTCCCGGTTGTCAAATTCACCCTTTTGCCTGGCAGTGAAGTACAGGAAATCCCCTGCCGCCTGATGTGATTGTCTGTCATCCCCGAACAGGTTAAGGGCGTTCTTGATGTCATATACCTGTTCCGTGTCAAAACGGGACTTGTAATAATCACGGGCAAAACGGATGATACTGTGTACCGCCTTGCGGAAGATGTCGCTTGTTTTTAGCAGCAGGAAACTGAGGCAGCCGATAATATGGCTTTGCCATGCAATCCGGTTCTTGAGTCTCGTAGTTTCCTGTACATGTTCCGTTTCCTTGCGGTTCAGTTCGGACCGGTGTTTGGCCTCCAGTTGCATCAGCTCACGGCTGTGGTCGTTCTGTATGGTCTGGATTTTATCCTGCAACCGTTCGATGGTTTCCTCGTGCGTGGAAATCTCACAGCGCAAATCCTCTATTTCATTTTTCAGGGCTTTCGATTTCCCGGTAGCCCAGCCGACAGCGGCGTTCAGAAGTTCACTTCCTTTTTCCTTGTTCAGTCTGGAGCGTTTCTCGCTGATAGCCCTGTCAAGGTCTTCACTCTGCCGTTCCTTTTCATTTGCCTTTTCGATAAGGGCGTTGGTAATGCTTTCCGTTTCATGCATCTTTTTGTTCGCCATTTCCAGCTCATGTTCCCGGTATTGCCTCGTGGCATCAAGCCGCTTCATTTCCTCCTTCTGCTTCCCAATGATAAAGTCGTTACGTTCCTGATGTTCCTTGCCTGTAACAGCCTTTGACTGCCCACGCTCCATCAGGAGTATGTCGGATGCCAGATTCTGCATTTCTGTCATATCCTTGTCATTGAGCTTGCAGCTCTTGCCTGTGTCATGGTTCATCCAGTCAAAAACGATATGGGCATGGTAATTCGGCTTGAACCATCTTTCGCCGACTTTGAAACTCTCCCTGTCTTCCGCTTCCGGCTGACCGTTCAGCCAGTGTCCCTCGTCCTTGTGCAGGAAGATCTGGAGAGGAGTGATGCCCCAGCGTCTCTGGCACTCCTCGCCAAACTTGCACACATCTGCCAGTGTCGTGTCCGGTCTGATGAGCAACACGCCCTCACGGATTGGCGAGCATCCAGCCACCTTGGTGATTTTCCCGTTCTTGCCTTTTCGTTCACGTTCCTTCTCCTGCATCGCACGTCCTGTCTTTTCCTTGACCATCCGCTTGATGTAGTCATAGTGCGCCTGCAGGTCGGGATTGCCGAAGCCCGGGTTTATCCACTGCTCGTTACCGGCAGTCAATTCGGGTACGATGTAGATTTGAGACTTGCCGATATTGCGCATATATTCGGCAGTTCTCCGGTTATGAGCCCCACTTGATGTGACTCTGCAGGGCTTGATATGTATGCTTGATTTTGTTGCCATTTTTATGTTGATTTGGTTATTAACTAAAGTTGTTTGCCGCTGTTCGCTCATAACCGCTATGGGGTTCTTAGAGGCTGTGCCCATAAGGGAGATTGCAAAGAGAGGGTCACTCTTTGCTCGGGGTTCTCAGGGGTGAAACGCCCTGAGTGGGACGGGGCAACGCCCAGCCCCTCGGGAGAGCCCACAACTACGAAAGCGGAGCGTGTAGTTATAGTGGGCTATATCAAGGGCAAGCCCTTGTCTGTCCGCTACAGCCTACGGCTTCCGCTCTCCTCCATTAAGGAGGGTTTTCATCGCCACTGCCGATTGGGGATGTACTGACCAGTACAAGGTCGAAATCATCTATCAGCTTTTGCAGGACGGGGTTCTTCTCTATCATCCGCCGGAGGACTTTTTCCGCCTCTACAAGATGATTGGCTGTACACATTATTTTACTTTCTCGTATCTGGAAGACAATCCAGTCGGCTATGTCGATATGGGCTGCCTTCTGTTCCGGTGTGGCGTTCTTCTCTATGATGTCAGACACGACAACCTTGCAATAGGTCATGTCCCTGGCATGCTGTTTCCACTCCGAATATCCGTCCGCATCGGGAAAGAGAAGCACGGTTCGTCCGCTCAGCACACGGAGCTTTTCCTCTCTCAACTGGCTTTTGCCGCCTGTCGCCAGCCATACATAACCGGGAAAGAGGGCAGAGCCGATAACGGCACTCTTTTCGGATTCCACCAAGACCGCTACCTTGTCGGGATAGACATTCAGCAGGTGTTCCCCGAACAGGCATTGGGAAAGTTGCCAATCCTCCGGCAGTACCCGTTGCCTTTTCAGTATGCTGTGTATCCAGTCCACTGCCGACACCTCTCCTCCCTTGATACGGTGTCCGTCCTCTGGATTGTACTGCATCACCTTGCCCGTGCGTACCCTGTTTGTGCGGTCTATCTGCCAGAAGATGACAGCCCCGTCACGGGTTGCTCCAAGACGGTACTCTTCCAGCAACCGCTTCAACACTTCCTTTGCCTTGCTGCCGTAATAGGAATCAAGGAGCGAGGAAATGAAGCGGAAGAAGTTGCTGTGCACGCTTTGCGACCTCTCCACATACTTTGGCGGTATGTAGCCTATGCTTGCTTTTGGTGATGTCTGTCCGGGCTTCCGTTCTGACCTTTGCCTGTCAAAAGAGAACCCCTTGTCGGTATGGCATTCGGGGTGGTCGTGGAAATACTCCTTGGGAGTATAATGATACCCGCAACTGCTCTCATGATTGCACCTGCCGACAGACGGATGCAGGAGCATACCGCTTTCATCCACATAACATGTGAAAGAACGCTTGTCCCCGCAATTCGGGCAAGTATGCCGTGTTGCCGTTCCTTTATATTTCTGTAACGAATAGTTGCTCATGGCTTGTCTTTGTTTTTGAGTTTTTCGATTGTTGTCCCGCTGTCCCATTGTCCCGTCCCTATAAGACTTGGGACAGTGGGACACCCCGGGACACCTTGGGACATCAGGCTTCTGCCTGTATCATCCCTTGTACCGTAAATGAAGCGGTTATCCTTTATACAGCTATGTGCAGACTGCTTTTTCATGCCTTATTCTCCTCTTTCCCATATCCTGTAAACAACTCTGCCTGCTTTGTTTCTCTTACTGTCCCGCTTGTCCCATGCTGTCCCACCTGTCCCATTGTCCCACTTCCTGTCTGTTGGGACAGCGGGACACTTGGGACGGCTGCATTCCTGTCCTCCTTGCTGCGCTGGATTATCCGGCTGACGGTGGACTTGCCGCAGTTCACCTGTGAGGCTATCTCCCTGACGGACTTGCCGGACTGGGACAATTGCAGGATTTGGCAATCCCTCTGGCTGGATTCGTTGTCACCCAGTTTCTTCAGGTGTTCCTTTTCCGTTGAATAACCCCTGAACACGAATTGCAGGAAAGCGTCCACCTTCTCAATCTCGTAGATGATTACATTGTCCGCATCGTGGGAGAATGTCCCGTACCGGACTTTGAGCTGCTTCACATAGCGAAGCCCTCCGTCCTGCGCACTCTTCCCGATGGCGAACACGCTGTCAAAGAAATTGTAGAGCCGTTTGCTTCCGGCAAGGTCGTTGGAAGTGATGGGACAGTCCAAAGAGCGTTTGGGTGTATGTGCCAGAACAAGGACGGACAATCCGTATCTCTTTTTGAGGTTGTTGAGCTGTATCATCAGCCGTCCTGCCGCATCGCCTTTCTCCATGGCGCAGCACAGGTAGGTAAGATTGTCAACGATGAAGATTTTGCACCCGGTTTGCAGAGCCATCTGTTCTATGCCTCCCATGATGGCTTCCTCGAAATCGGCTTCCAGCAACGAATTGCAGTCAAGCGATACCCGGTACAGCCTTTCAGGAAAGATGTATGGCGTTCCATGCTCGCTGGTATAGCGTAGCTGGAACTGTTTTTCGGAGAGTTCAAAGTCCAGATACAGCACATCGTCAGTCCGGGCGATACGGTCGGCTATCTGCACGGCAAGGATGGACTTGCCCACATTGGAATCCGCAAAGAGGCAGGACAGTTCCCCCTCATACCAGAAACTGTCCCAGAGCGCACGGGGCGTGGGCAGCAGCGATGCTTCGAGTATCGTCCGGTTGGCGGTCTTGATACTCATCACGCCGATGCTGTCCGGCATCCCGTGCTGTACTTGGGTCGCCCTCGTCAGGTCGCCATGTATCAGACTGATATAATTCTTGTCCTCTTCCATGACGTTTACCAATTACGCGGAGCGGGCTTGCGGCGGTGGGAAGAATATAAGGATTCGCTCAGTTCCTCATCGGACAGGGGTACGGGATTCTTCCGGGAGGATTCCAGCCATTTGTCCAGTTCGTCCCTGTAAAGGCAATATCGTTTGCCGGGCTTGGTGGCGGGAATGCTTCCCTCCGACAGCTTCATGTAGAGCGTGCCTTTGGGAATGCCCAGATATTCCGCCGCCTCTTCCACTGACATGGGGACATGGGTGTCCACCGCCCTTGCGTTGTTCACACTGCGCTGCTCAGTAAGCAGGCTTCTAAGGCTCATCACCTCGTCCCGAAGCTGAGCCACAATCTCCGGGAGGTCGTTGAATGTAATCACTGTTTTTTCCATTTGCGTACTCGCCTCTTTTGTAAGGCTTGGCGCAAAGGACTGGAATGATACAGCCGTGAATATCTCCACGAAAGGTCATTGCAAAATAATTCCCGAATAACGATGCCCAACCGCAAATGACGGGTAAAGTTATTCGGGAATTATTGTATAACAGAGGATTATGAGTTTTGGCTGTTTGTCGTTATTATCGTGATTACTCTAAAACAGGCTTAAATCCGCTTCTCCTGCACATAATCCGCAGGATAATGGAAATCCAGTCTGCCGTTTTCAGGCTCGTCAATGGGAATCAGTGTCTTTAACGGCTCTACCTTGAAGTTCTTGATGGTAGCTATGTCCGTATCGGCAAACTCCCGTGGGAAAAGGGTGCTGATGAAGCGGGCACGGTTATCCCCCGTGTAGTATTTCTTGTACATGAAACGCTCGGAGATATTCCACACGAAATGGCGGAGCGGAATGTTTGAAATATCTTTGGTCAGCCGCCCTTTTATCGGCTTGGGCTTGTAACTGTGGAGCCGCATCCAGTTGTTGACCTCGGCACAGATGTGGTTCACGGTCTCCTTGTCAGCAATACGGGGCATGATGAAATGGATGTATTCCATGACCATAGCGATGCGCTCCTCATTTTCCCGCTGCTCCCTGTCCTCGTAATCGGCACGGTTCTTCTCGTGAAGCTCCGGGGATATGGCAATCTCTGTCGGTTTTATATCCGGGGTCGCTTCTCCACCTGTTGGCATTGATGCCGATATTACAGGCTTGTGTGCATCTTGGGACTGGTCTTCCTGAATTTCTGTGATTTCGGCAGGTGTCTTTTTCCTGCCGAACTTGATTCTGTAGATTTCGTATGTATCGAAAATGACTGTCTGGAAGGAGAAGTAGAGCAGCCACCCCAACAGGTTGCTGCACACAAAGACTATCAGCCTTACAAAGGTGTCTTGGTTGAATTTCTCAGCGACAATCAGTGTCGCTATGGAAGATATTAGGAGGATGGCAAAGCCGACAAATCCTAAAATGATATGTTTGTCTTTTACGGACGGTTCCATATTCTTTGTCTTATTCGGTTGTTACTTGTTACTGTTTTCGCAAATTTAATAGTCTTCTTTCAATTATTACTCATTATCCTTTGTCAGTGGTTTCTTTTTCAATGTTTTTCACCAAATGTCCGGAATCATACTCAATTATCATACTTTAAGTACCAACCAAAATAAAAGGAACGGTTAAAGCTCCAAACAATAACCGCTCCCTCTGAATATCATGGATTTTGAACCGCCTTACGCTTCCTTGCGTTTCAGGGTTATCTTGTCCACGACCTCGCACATCTGCTGTGCCGCCATCTTGGAATAAATCTGCGTGGTGGTAATGTTCTTGTGTCCCAGATAGGCTTGGATGACAGCCATGTCCGTACCCATTTCCACGTGCAGGCTTCCGAATGAATGCCGGGTGCAGTGAAAGGTTATCTTCTTGGTTATGCCTGCCGCCAAGAGCCAGCGTTTGAGTGGTCCTTGCAGCATCTTGTCCTTGAAACCGTCAAAGATAAGTCCCTCGTGCCGTTCCCCAAGCAGTCCGTAGGCTTCATCGCTGATGGGGTTGTGTACAATCTGTTTGGTCTTCTGCATACGGGTGGTCACGAACATCTTGCCGTTGGTGTACGGCTGTATCTGCTGCCAAGTGAGCTGCCTGATGTCGCTCTTTCTTAGTCCGGTCAGACAACCGAAAAGGAACGCCCTTTTCAATACCTCTTCCTCACAAGGCGTTTCGGCAAGCCGTATCAGTTCCTCTTGGCTCAGATGTTCCCTCATGGTGGGAATGCACTCGATGCGGTCTAAGAATCCGTTTGGGTTCTCCTTTATCTTCCTGTCCCGGTAGGCGGTGTGAAGTACCGCACGGAAAGCCGACCAGTAGCCCGCCGCAGAATTGATATGCAGCTTTTGGCTGGTGTGTATGGATTGTGGGGCGTTAAGCAGATATTCCATGAACTTGCGGCACAAATCCACGTCCACCTCCTCAAAGGTGCATTTGCCGTTCACGAACCGCTCGAAATGTTTATAGACGTGCTGCCACTTGATATTCTTCCTGTCTGCCAACCCCTTGAAGTAGGCGAGGAAATCGCCTTTCATCTTGGCTTTGTCAAAGAAGCCGTTGTTCTCGTTGAAGATGGCTTCATAACGCCTATTACGCAGTATCTCCGCTTTTTTCATCATGCGTGCGTTGAAATCACGCTCCTGCTGGTTGGCAGGTTTGGCGAAGATGTAAATCCCAAGAGCTTCACGTGTAATCACCTTCATGGTGGTGTTGTCACGGTAGCCGGGATAATAGTCCAGACACAGCGAATACTGTGTTCCGTTCTTAATCTTGCGCTTGCGCAAGGTAACTGTCTTGCATTTGCTCATATTGATGATGTTTTAAGTTGTACATTTTCGGGGGTGTTCCCGTGTTTACGGTGGCAAAGGAACAACGTGAAACAACCGTGAATACCTCCACGACAATCATTTTGAAATAATTTTCCGGCAATGTCGGTTGCTCACGGTTGTTTCTCCCTTTCAGCCATGACACGCTCCACATCGGAGCGTAAAAGCAGGTTTTTCACGCCTACTTTTATCTTTTCGATGTGCTTCACCTTGACGATATGGCTGATGTTGGCGGAGGAAAGCCCGTAAATCTGCCGGACTTGCTCCACGGTGTAGTAGCGTTCATCGTTCACGAGGTCTGTCCTGCGGAGTTCGTCCAGATGGGATTTGGAGTAATAGGTGCGCCCGTATTCTCTTTTGGTCGGTATCTTGTGGCGGTAGGCGTATGCCCGGAGTGCGGAGGGTTTCATGCCGAACAGTTCTTCCGCTTCTTCAATCAGGAGCCAATCGGTGATATTGCTTGTATCTATAGCCATACCGAAGAACTCGTCAACGTGTTTCTTGCTGTAATAGTTTTTCCCTGCGATGCGGCAGATGGGAATGCGGTTGCGCTTGGCTGTGGTATAGAGCCACGACTGCCTGACCTTGAAGAGCGACATCACCTCCTCGCCAGAATAGAAGTCCAGCACTTCATAGGTTTCCTTTTCCCTTTTTTCTTTTTTGGCAAGCGGGGAAGATGAAGCGGACTTTCTCGGAGTGGAAGTACTGCCGGGCAGGACACGGTGGTAGGGATTGCCCTCCAGCATCCGCTCGATGTCTGTCTTGCGGATAAACGCCATGCGGTTGCTGATACGTGAGGCTTTCAGTTTGCCGAGGGCTACGAGTTTATAGATGTACTGTCGGGAACAGCCCATGAGTACTGCTGCTTTGGAAAAGGTGAGATACTCCTGATGCTGTATCTCCATCAAGGGGCGGACAGCTTTGAAGAGGTTGTTCTTCTGTTCCGTTCTAGCTCGTTTGGCTTCCGCCTGACAAGCCTCGCTGCAATATTTCTGTACCCCGCTCCGGGTTACAAATGACTTGCTGCAAAAATTGCATTTTCTGGTTGTTTTCATGCTGCTTTTATCGTTTACTGGTTCATTCCTTCAATCGTATATCTCTGAAATGGTGAACGGATGTAAACGGAGGTCAACCGTTGTCGCCTTTCTGCACAATGTTACTATTGCTGCATATCAGGGCGGTTGTTGTCGCTCATCGTAAACGGTTGTAAACCCTTGTCAACTGTCCGCACGATGTGGCAAAAAACAAGCTCCGCAAATTCTCCACGTCAGAAATACGTCTCAAAAATATGTGGAAATTTGGGAAGCATCAAAAAGCAGCCGAAAAGTGTTAATTTTTAGAATATTCTGATAGATAAAGACTTACGCTTGAATATTTCTGGTTATTTTTGGTTGTTTTGAGATTCTAAATACATATTCCGAAACTTGAAATTGCGATTCCTGATAATCTTTCATTGTTGTTTTTGAGAACATGGTATTGTTTAGAATATACCATGCTTTGCTTGTACGAATATTTCCGATATTCACATACTTGTCCAGTTTAACACATTGCTCTCCGTCAAACTCCAAATTCCCATTTATTACGACTGTATTACGTACATAATTTGGCGTAAATGCCCAGTAGTTATTATCTTCCGGTATTGTACAGATTATTTTTTCTTTCAAATCATTAATACCGACTGTTTCATATTTGATAATCGTATTGTCACGAACCGAATATAAATCACCACTAAAGATGAAAGTATAAGTGTCTGTAATCGGATAGATTTTACCACCCGGACATTTGACACGACAATTAAATTGCTGCTCGTTTCCATTCCAGTATACTACAAATCCATCACCTGTTACCGAAAAATTATCAAAGCGTATATCATCCGGCAACAAAGCCTCAATAGTCATTGTTTCAGGTGACAACTTCAAAACCTGATTACCTTTCAAATAGCCCTTGTAATAGATATTACCTTGTTTATCTGTGGAAATGTTATCATTCTTATCAGGTGTTGATACGTTTTCCGGAAACCTATATAATTTTTCGGTTTCTTTATTCAAGAGCATTGCGTAGTATGTATCTGCACCATGTAGTATAGGTTTTCCATCAGGTCCAACACTCGTCGTAAAATCTGACGGGTCATCATTATGTGCTTTTTCCCATTCCTTGCGGATTCTATTTGTATCAAAAAAATCGGGGTACATCAATAATACATTGTCTGATAATTTGTTGATTTCATAGATATTCAAAACATTTGTCTTGCCGTCAGAACCTGTGATTATTAATTTGGATTCATTGCCATTTTGGTCAATTTTCCACACTCCACCAAAAGTTCCAGACTCCCCAGAACGAGTATTAGTACCTTCTTTCGTATAAATCATCTTTGCATCGCGAACATTTACAGAGGAAAGATGCTTGTAAATTTCATTACGGTCAAATTCCTGATAGTTCCCACTTTTTTCGCAACTTGACAGCATTGTTCCAAACAGGAACAAACTTAAAACGAAACAATAATTTTTCTTCATAATTACCAGTATTTATTCCATTCTTCCCGCCCACACAGAAGAAGTTTATAAAATGCGAAAGCGTGAGGGCTGCTAACTTATTTTACGGAATAGGCTCTGGTAAAACCCTTGAACTAAAACAAGCAACAGTCTCCCCACGCCATATATGGATATGACGCGAGAGATGCTAACTTATTCCCGTTCGTTAATAGTTTACCAGACTTTATTCCGGAGAATCAGTTAAACACTTTCGTGTACCTTAAATTTCTAATATGTCCGCCATGTTGCCATGACGATGCAAAATTAGAAAAAATAAGGCACATCACAAAGTTACATCTCATAAACCTCAAATCCGCAACTAAGCTCTTCAGCGTCCTTCTTGCGTCTAAACGTCCTCT